>DASXQD010000455.1:0-21195 GCA_036493195.1 Gemmatimonadaceae bacterium
GTGAATCGCGTGAAGCACGTCACCGAAGATCTCCTCGCGCACGGCGCGGTGCGGCGTCCGTGGATCGGCCTCAAGCCGGAGCTTCCGCAGCGAGGTCCGAATCCGCGCGAGCCGCTGCGATCGGGGTGGGTCGTGGGCGCGGTGGTGCCGGGATCCCCGGCGGATCGCGCCGGCATTCGCAAAGGCGATGTGCTGGTGCGCTCGCGCAGCCGCACGATTCGCAATGCCTTCGACTGGGAGGCGGAGCTGCTCGATCTGCGCGTCGGCGACCAGGTGCCGCTCGTGCTCAAGCGCAACGGCAAGGAGGTGCCTGTGACCGTCACGATCGCGGATCTTCCCGAAGTGAGCGCGGCCAAGGTCGCGGTGCTGAAGGAGCTCGAGCTGGTGACGCTCACGCCGGCGATCCGCGTCGACCGTGGCATTCGGAGTCCGCGTGGCGCGCTCATCTACAATCTCAGCGATCGCGTATCCGACGAGCTGGGACTCGAGAAGGGCGATGTCATCGTGCAGATCAATCGCACTCCGGTCGAGACCGCGAATGACGCTGCGCGCGCGCTCGATGCGGCCGCGGGGCGCGAGACCATTCACATGTTCTTCGAGCGAGGGGGTCGTATCTATTCCACTGATTTCATGATTCGATGAGCAGTCACGGGCGATACAGCTCGCCACTGAGCGAGCGATATGCATCCAAGGCGATGCTGGAGCTGTGGTCGCCACAGCGGCGCCATCGCACCTGGCGGGAGCTCTGGCTGGCGCTCGCGGAGGCGCAGCGCGAGCTGGGTGTGCGCGACGAGCGTGGCCACGCGGTGATCACCGACGAAGGCATCGCGCAGATGCGTACGCATCTCGATGACATCGACTTCGGAAAGGCGGCGGAGCTCGAGCGCCGCTTCAGGCACGATGTGATGGCGCACGTGGAAACGTTCGCGGCGGCGGCGCCCGCGGCGCGGCCCTTCATCCATCTCGGCGCTACCAGCGCATTCGTCACCGACAACGCGGATCTCGTGCTCATGCGCGAAGGGCTCTCGCTGCTCCGCGCGAAGATCATCGCCGTGCTGCGCGCGTTGGCGGAGTTCGCGCGCACGTGGGGCGCGGAGCCGACGCTCGCGTACACGCATCTGCAGCCGGCGCAGCTCACCACGGTAGGCAAGCGCGCGACGCTCTGGATGCAGGATCTCGTGCTCGATCTCGCGGATCTCGACCATCGGATGGCGACGCTGCCGCTTCGAGGCGTGAAAGGCACGACGGGCACGCAGGCCAGCTTCCTCGAGCTCTTCCGCGGCGATCACGAACGCGTGCGTGCGCTCGAGCGCAACGTGGTGAAGCGAATGGGATTCACGCACGTGCTTCCCGTCACCGGGCAGACGTATACGCGCAAGCTCGACGCGCACGTGCTCGGCGTCGTCGCGGGCATCTCCGCATCGGCAGCGAAGTTCGCGTCCGACATTCGGCTGCTGCAATCGTACGGGGAGATCGAGGAGCCCTTCGAGAGCGAGCAGATCGGATCGTCCGCCATGGCGTACAAGCGAAATCCCATGCGTTCCGAGCGCATCAACTCGCTCGCGAGATTCGTGATGACGCTCGAGGAGAATGCGAATCTCACGCACAGCGTGCAGTTCTTCGAGCGCACGCTGGACGACAGTGCGAATCGCAGACTCGTCATCCCCGAGATGTTTCTCGGCGCGGATGCGATCCTGCTGCTCATGGAAAACATTGCGGCGGGGCTCGAGGTGCATCCTGCGCGGATCAAACAGCGCATCGCCACGGAGCTGCCGTTCATGGCGACGGAGAAGCTGATCGTGCGCATGGTCGCCGCTGGAGGCGACCGTCAGAACGCGCATGCGATCATTCGGCGCCACAGTCTCGAGGCCGGGCGCGCGCTGAAGGACGGTGCGCTCCGCAACGATCTTCTCGATCGACTGCTCGGGGATCCCGAGTTCACGCTGACATCGGCGGAGATGGAGGATCTCGTTGCGGCGGAGCACTTCACGGGGCGCTCGCCGGAGCAGGTGATGGAGTTTCTGCGCGAGATCATCGAGCCGATCCTTCGTGCGGCACCTCGACCCGATGCGGCGGAGGCGCTGCGCGTATGACACTCATGACATCGAGCGTGCTCCCGCTGCGCCAACTCGGTCGCGGCAAGGTGCGCGACATCTACGAGGTCGATGCCAATCGGCTCCTGCTGGTCGCCACTGATCGCGTCAGTGCCTTCGACGTGGTCATGCGTGAAGCGATCCCGTACAAGGGCGCGGTGCTGACGCAGATCAGCGCCTGGTGGTTCAAGCGCCTTGCGGATCTCACGCCCAACCACCTGATCTCGGCGAACGCAGCGGAGATCGCGCGCATGGTGCCCGCGCTTGCGGGGCAGAAGGCGGCCATCGCAGGCCGCGCGATGCTCTGTAGACGCACGGAAGTCTTTCCGGTGGAGTGCGTCGTTCGAGGTTATATTTCAGGGTCCGCCTGGAAGGAGTACTCGCGGACGGGGACGCTCGCCGGCGAGCTGCTGCCCGAAGGGCTGCGGGAGAGTGACCAGCTGGCGGAGGTGCGGTTCAGCCCTGCCACGAAGGCGGAGACCGGCCACGACGAGAACATCACGATCGCCCGCATGCGCGCGCTCATCGGCGACGCGGCAACGGAGCTGGAGCAGCGATCGAGGATGATATACGAACGGGGGCGCGACATCGCCAAGGAGCGGGGGATCATCATCGCCGACACCAAGTTCGAGTTCGGGCGCACCAAAGATGGCGAGGTGCTGCTGATCGACGAGGTGCTCACGCCGGACAGCTCGCGTTTCTGGCTCGCGAGCGGCTACCGGCCGGGAGGCGCGCAGCCGAGCTTCGACAAGCAACCGCTGCGCGACTATCTCGAGGGCGAGCGCAAGGCGGGACGCTGGAATGGCGATGCCCCTCCCCCGCCGCTTCCCGATGCTGTCGTGCAGGCCACGAGCGCGCGCTATCTCGAGGCGTTCGAGCGCATCACCGGCGCGCCGCTGGATGTGTCGGCGCTCGCATGAAGGTCGCACGCGAGGGCGTGGTCTTCATCATCATCGCCTGGCTGCTCGCGCTCGGCGCGCTCTGGATGGGATTCGTGCGTCACTCGCCCGCATGGTACATCGTGGCGGTGCCGCTCGTGATCATCGCACTGTGGGTCGTCTATTTCTTTCGCGATCCCGAGCGCATGGGTGATCGTGGCGAGCAGCTCGTCGTTTCTCCCGCCGATGGTCTGGTCGTGATGGTGACCGACGTCGAGGAGCCATCATTCATCGCCGGGAAGGCCACACGCATCTCGATCTTCATGAACGTGTTCGACGTGCACGTGAACCGGTATCCCGTGAACGGCGTCGTGAAATATCTGCAGTACAACAAGGGGCTGTTCCTGCATGCGGCGCACGAGAAGGCGAGCCTCGACAACGAACAGATGTCGGTGGGCATCGAGTCCGGCTCGCGACGGATTCTCGTGCGACAGATCGCGGGACTCATCGCGCGCCGCATCGTGAACTACGCTAAGGCGGGAGACAGGGCCGAACAGGGCGTGCGCATGGGAATCATCCGCTTCGGATCACGTGTGGACGTGTTCATCCCGACCGACAGCACGGTGCGGATCGAGGTTGGCGAGCGCACCGTCGCGGGGACCACCGTACTCGCTGAGCTCCGGTCATGAGACCGATTCCGCGTCCGGCGATGCGCCGCGCCGTCGTGCTCCTGCCCAACGGATTCACGCTCGCGAATCTGTTCTTCGGCATCTACGCGATCGTGAACGCCGCGCGTGGCGATTACCTGGCCGCGGGCTGGTGTGTGATCCTCGGCGGCGTCATGGATGCGCTCGATGGCCGGGTCGCGCGCGCCACGCGCACGGGGAGCCAGTTCGGCGTGGAGCTCGACTCGTTGGTGGATGCGATCAGCTTCGGTGTCGCGCCCGCGTTCATCATGTACTTCGCGGTGCTGAATCGCGACTCGTGGGCGTGGCTCGTGTGCTTCGCGTACATCGCGTGCGCGGTGATGCGGCTGGCGCGCTTCAACGTCGAGCAGGGCGGACGCGCGAAGACGCACTTCCATGGACTTCCGAGTCCTGCTGCCGGCATGACGCTCGCGACGTACTACTGGTTCACGCAAACGAGCTGGTACCGCTTCGTGGACGCCTGGCCGTGGCACACGGTGCTTCCCGCCGTGATGCTGACGCTCAGCTTCCTCATGATCAGTCACGTGCTCTATCCGGCGATGCCGCGCGTCGGCATGCACAACGTGCGCGGCATCATCGGCACGGTGCTGCTGCTCGCCGCGATCGTTGCGGTTCTCTACGATCCGCTCCGATTCGCTTTCCCGATTCTGCTCGCGTACGTCGCGTTCGGTTTGCTGCGCACGATCTTCTTCGGACTCATGGAGCGCCTGCCCACGGGCGATCCGCTCATGGACGATGAAGACGACGTGGAACCGGACGAATACACGATTCGCCGTGAGGTCGAAGTCGTCGACACGCCGGTTGGCGAGCGGCGCGGTCGTTCGCGCGACCGGCGCGGCTCCAACTTTCCGAAGGCCGTCCCTCGCTCGAAAGAGGATCCAGAATGAGTCGCTTCCGCGTTGCCGTGCACATTGTCCCGCGCAAAGGCATTCTCGACCCGCAGGGCAAGGCGGTCTCGGATGCGCTGCACGCGCTCGGGTTCAGCGGAGTGACGGATACGCGCATTGGCCGGCACATCGTCCTGCACATCGCGGCGCCGGATGCGAAGTCGGCCGACGCGCAGGTGCGCGAGATGTGCGGACGCCTGCTCGCGAATCCCGTGACGGAAGACTTCGAGATCGCAACAGTGGAGAGCGCATGAAATTCGGCATCGTGACGTTTCCGGGTTCGAACTGCGACTACGACAGCTATCACGCTGTCGCGGATTCACTCGGATTGCCGGCCGTATACCTGTGGCACAAGTCCACGGATTTGCAGGGGGTGGACGTCGTGATCCTGCCCGGTGGATTCAGCTATGGGGACTATCTGCGAGTGGGCGCGATCGCGCGTTTCAGTCCGATCATGCGGGAAGTCGCAGCGCACGCGCGTGGCGGCGGGCCGGTTCTCGCCATCTGCAATGGTTTCCAGATCGCATGCGAGGCGGGACTGCTGCCCGGGGCGCTGCTGCGCAACGCAAACCTGCAGTTCGTCTCCGACACGGTTCGGATTCGCGTCGAGAACGCGGACACGATGTTCACGTCGCGCTGCGAGGTCGGCGATGTGCTTCGCATTCCCGTTGCCCATGGTGATGGCCGCTTCACCGCCGATGAGGAGACGCTCGATCGCCTGGAAGGTGAAGGCCGGGTCGTGTTCCGCTACGTGAACGAGCACGGTGCTCCCGATGCGAGCGCGAATCCGAATGGCTCGATGCGCGACATCGCCGGTATCATCAGCGCAGAAGGAAACGTGCTCGGCCTCATGCCGCACCCGGAGCGCGCGATGGAGGACCTCATTGGATCGGCAGACGGCCGTCGCATTTTCGAATCGCTGCTCGCCCGAGTTTCCGCTTAACCCAGAGGTATTCATGGTTCGCCTGATTCTCGCGCTTTCGTTCGTGGCTGCAACGGCCCACGCCCAGACCGGTGCGGGTACGATCGATCCCGGCATGACGCGCGCGCAGGTGATCGAGCGCCTCGGCACGCCGGCCACCATCCGCACCTATCAGGGATCGACATACCTGATGTACTCGAACAAGTGCGGCAAGAAGTGCGGCATGCAGGATCTCGTGATACTGGAGCACGACTCCGTCGTCGACGCGGTGCTCCGCTCGCCGGATCGGCACTACACGGGCACGAGCAGCTCTCCGGAGGCGACGGCACCAAATGCGCGCAGCCAGCGCAACCAGTCGCTCGCTGTTCCCGCCGCGCCGGCCGCGCAGCCCACGGCGGCCGAGCGCGTTGCACCCGGCACGTTGCACCAGCCGGCGGACAGCGCGACCACGAGCACGAGTCGCACACCCGACGACGCGCAGACGAGCACCAGTCGTGCGCCGGCAGACAGCGCTCCCACGCGCGCCGCGACTGCGCCAGTGCCGTACGGCAAGCCCAGCCCGACCCCGCCGCCAGCCGACAGCTCGCGAACGCTCACGAGCCACCCGCCCGCCGACAATGCATCGTCGAGCACCAGCCATCCTCCCAAGCCACCGAAGTGAGCACAGCGCCTTCCCCCCGCCCAGGCGATCCGGTCATCACTCCGGCGCTCGTCGCGGAGCACGGACTCACCGAGGACGAATTCCGGCGGCTCGTCGCACTGCTCGGCCGCACCCCCACCTTCACCGAGCTCGGAATCGTGAGCGCGCTGTGGAACGAGCACTGCTCCTACAAGCACTCGCGCACGCACCTGAAGACGTTGCCCACCAAGGCGCCGTACGTGTTGCAGGGCCCCGGTGAGAACGCGGGCGTCATCTCCATCGGCGACGGATGGGCGATCGCGTTCAAGATCGAGTCGCACAATCATCCGTCGGCGGTCGAGCCATACCAGGGCGCCGCCACAGGAGTTGGCGGAATTCTTCGCGATGTGTTCACAATGGGCGCGCGCCCGATCGCGCTGCTCGACTCGCTTCGCTTCGGCTCACTCGACTCTCCGCGCGTGCGGCATCTCTTTGGCGGTGTGGTCAAGGGGATCGGCGACTACGGCAATTGCGTCGGCATTCCGACCGTGGGAGGTGAAATCGTCTTCGATCCCGCCTACGAGGGCAATCCGCTCGTCAATGCCATGTGCGTTGGGCTGCTGCGCGAGACGGATCTGATCCGCGCCGCGGCCGAGGGCGTGGGGAATGCCATCATGGCCGTGGGCGCGCGCACGGGGCGCGATGGCATTCACGGCGCGTCGTTCGCCTCCGAAGATCTCTCGGAAGCAAGCGAGGCGAAGCGGCCGATGGTGCAGGTAGGTGATCCGTTCACGGAGAAGCTGCTGCTCGAGGCGAGCCTCGAGCTGATCGCAAGTGGCCACATCGTCGCGATTCAGGACATGGGCGCCGCTGGGCTCACATCGTCCTCGGCCGAGATGGCGGCGCGTGGGGATGTGGGCGTGAGCATCGATACCTCGAAGGTGCCGGTGCGCGAAGAGGGAATGTCGCCGTACGAGATCCTGCTGAGCGAGTCGCAGGAGCGAATGCTGGTCGTCGCGAAGAAGGGGCACGAGAGCCAGGTGCGCTCGATCCTCGAGAAGTGGGATCTGAGCGCGGCGGTGATCGGAGAGGTGATCGCGCAACCCGTGTATCGCGTCACCGAAGGCGATCGCGTGGTCGCAGAGTTCCCTGGCTCGCAGCTGGTGAGCGATTGCCCGATGTACAATCCGCCCGCGAAGGAGGATCCTGCCGTGGCGGAGCTCCGCGCGCGCGATGTGCACGCAATCGTCGAGCGCCCGGAGGAGAACGATCCGGTGTGGACGCTCGAGCGGCTGCTCTCGTCGCCGACGATTGCGAGCAAGCGCTGGGCGTACCGCCAGTACGATTCCACCGTGCGCACGAGCACCGTGCTGCGCCCCGGCGAAGGCGACGCCGCCGTGATTCGCCTGCGCCACACCGATCGTGCGATCGCGCTCAAGACCGATTGCAACGGTCGCTATGTATCGCTCGACCCGCGCGTCGGCGCGCAGCTCGCCGTGGCGGAGGCTGCGCGCAATGTCGCATGCACCGGCGCGCGGCCGATGGCGATCACGAACTGTCTGAATTTCGGCAATCCGAAGCGGCCCGAGGTCTACTTTCAGTTCACGGAGGCCGTACGCGGCATGGGCGAGGCGTGCGTCGCGCTCGGTACACCCGTCACCGGTGGGAACGTCTCCTTCTATAATGAGAATCCGACGGGTGCCGTGCATCCCACACCGGTGGTCGGAATGGTCGGGCTGATCGACTCGCTCGCGCACATCACGCGGTCGGCCTTCACCTGCGAAGGAGACGACATCGTCTTGCTTGGCGAGCCCACCAGCGAATTGGGTGGCAGCGAGTATTTCGCGCGCGTGCACGGCGTGGCTGCGGGTGCCCCGCCCCGTTGCGATCTCACCCGCGAGAAGGCCACCATCGATGCGCTGCTCGAGGCGATTCGCGCGGGCGGCGTTCGCTCGGCGCACGACTGCAGCGATGGCGGGCTCGCCGTAGCGCTGGCGGAGTGCTGCATTGGCGACTGCGACGGAACGATCGGAGCCGACATCGAGTTGACCAAGTGGGGCTCTCTTCCGCTTCGCGCGCTTCTGTTCGGCGAAGCGCAGGCCCGGATCATCGTGAGTACGGCTGACTCTCCCACTGTCTTGGAGATCGCACGAAAACATGGCGTGCCCGCGCGAGTGATCGGTCAGGTTCGTGCACGAAGCGCGGGGCTCACGATTCGGGTTGGTGATCGCGTGATTCGTGCGCCGCTCGAAGGGCTCGCGCACGCGTATCACGACGCGATACCGGACATCATGAACGCAGCCATCGCGGAAGTAGCGGTACTCGAGCAACATCCTCAACCATCTGGCGCCTAGAACATGTGTGGAATATTCGGCGTGCGCGGCGTGCAGGATGCCGGCGCGCTCGTGCATCTTGGATTGTATTCGTTGCAGCATCGCGGGCAGGAATCAGCCGGCATCGTGGCGATCGACGACGACGGGCAGGCGCGCGCGCTGCGCAGCATGGGACTCGTTTCCGAGGGGCTCGGCGCACCGGAAGCATCCACGCTCGCCGGATCGCTCGCGATCGGGCACACGCGCTACAGCACCGCCGGGTCCTCGACCATCGAGAACGCGCAGCCGATTCTCGCTCGCTTTCGCGACGGAAACATCTCGCTGGCCCACAACGGCAACATCGTCAACGCCACTGAGCTCAGGCGCGAGCTCGAGGACCAGGGCGCGATCTTCTCCGGATCCATGGACTCGGAGATCCTCGTACATCGGATCGCTCGTTCGCGATGCGAGCGGCCAGAGGACAAGCTTGCGGAGGCGCTCCGTGGCGTCGAAGGAGCGTACTGCCTCGCAGTCACGATCGGGGATACCCTGCTCGCCGCGCGCGATCCGCATGGATGGCGACCGCTATCGTTGGGCATCCTCGGCGACGGCTATGTCTTCGCGTCGGAGACCTGCGCGCTCGACATTGTCGGCGCCACGCACCTGCGTGACGTCGAGCCGGGCGAGATCGTGATCATCGATTCGAATGGCATGCGCTCGGTGCGCATTCCCGAGCGCGCGGAGCTCAGGCGCTGCGTATTCGAGTACGTCTATTTCGCTCGCCCGGACAGCCGCATCTTCGACGGCGGCTCAGTCGATCACGCGCGCCGCGAGCTCGGGCGGCAGCTCGGGCGCGAGTGCCCTGCTCCGAGCGCGGACCTGGTTTTTGGCGTTCCGGACTCCGCGAACGCCGCAGCCCTTGGCTTCGCCGAGGAGACCGGGCTTCCGCTCGAGTTCGCGCTCATTCGCAATCACTATGTCGGGCGCACGTTCATTCAGCCGAGCCAGGCGGGACGCGTCCAGAAGGTCAAGGTCAAGTACAACCCGGTGCGCGAGGTGCTCGATGGAAAAAGCGTGGTGATGGTGGACGATTCCATCGTGCGCGGCACGACCACGCGCGGGCTCGTTGCGCTGGTGCGGCAGGCAGGCGCGCGTGAAGTCCACATGCGCATCTCGTCGCCACCCGTCACCGGTCCGTGCTACTATGGCATCGACACCCCCTCGCGCGAAGAGCTCATTGGCGCCAACATGACAATCGAGCAGATCGCCGATCATATTGGTGTGGATTCACTCGGCTACCTGTCTCGCGAGGGCATGTTGAAGTCCGTTCCGGGCGGCCCGCACGGCTTTTGCCATGCGTGTTTCTCGGGCGACTATCCAACGCCGCCACCAACGGATCCAGACAAGCTCCGATTCGGCTGCGGATGTTGAAGCGGTCCATCGGCGAAGACTTCTGACACGAGGCTCGGACCAGACGCGTGCTCGTATACTTTTTTGGCAGCGGTACCGCGGACGGCACGCGGGAGATGAAGGCGGTGTTGGGGGGCAAGGGAGCCAACCTCGCCGAGATGACGAATCTCGGAGTACCGGTGCCGCCCGGCTTCACGATCGCGTGCTCCGCCTGCCTGGATTATCTGCGGGGCAACGGCACGAGCGCCGAGCTGCAGGCGGAGATCGACAAGAATCTCGTCCGCCTCGAGCAAGTGTCCGGCCGCGGATTCGGCGATCCGAAAAATCCGCTGCTCGTCTCGGTGCGCTCCGGCGCTCCGGTGTCGATGCCCGGAATGATGGAGACGATCCTCAATCTCGGGCTCAACGATCTCACCGTCGTCGGTCTCGCGCAGCAGAGCGGGAATGCGCGCTTCGCCTACGATTCGTATCGCCGCTTCCTGCAGATGTACGGCGATGTCGTGCTCAATGTGCCCATGCAGGATTTCGAGCATTTGCTCAAGTCGAAGCGTCTCACGACTTCCGCGGAGACCGATGCCGAGCTGTCGGAAGACGCGTTGCGAAATCTGGTGGAGGAATACAAGGCGCTCGTGCGCAATCGCACCGGCGATGATTTTCCGATGGAGCCTCGCGACCAGCTGAAGGGCGCGATAGAAGCGGTGTGGCGCTCGTGGAAGCTGAAGAAGGCCGTGGACTATAGGCGCCAGAACAACATCCCCGACACACTCGGCACCGCGGTCAACGTAGTCTCGATGGTGTTCGGCAACCTGGGCAACGACTCCGGTACCGGCGTCGCGTTCACGCGCAATCCGTCCACTGGCGAGAAGAAGTTCTACGGGGAGTTCCTCGTCAACGCCCAGGGTGAGGATGTCGTCGCCGGCATCCGCACGCCGCTGCCCATCGACCAGATGGAGACGCAGCTCCCGGGCGCCTACGCCGAGTTGCTCGAGACGCAGAACAGACTCGAGCAGCATTATCGCGACATGCAGGACATCGAATTCACGGTCGAGCGTGGCACACTGTACCTGCTCCAGACCCGCACGGGCAAGCGCACCGCCGCGGCCGCGATCCGGATCGCGGATGAGATGGTCGCGGAGGGACTCATCACGCAGCGCGAGGCCGTGCTGCGCGTGGACGCCGAGCAGCTGGACCAGCTGCTGCATCCAGTGATCGATCCTGGCGCCCGCGCCGAGGAAATTGCGACGGGGCTGCCCGCGAGTCCGGGTGCGGCGAGCGGGCAGGCCGTGTTCGATCCCGATGTCGCCGAGCAGCGCGCAGCTGAAGGGATTCGCGTGATCCTCGTGCGCGATGAGACGACTCCCGAGGACTTCCACGGAATAGTCGCCGCGCGCGCGGTGCTCACGGCGCGAGGCGGAATGACGAGTCACGCGGCGGTCGTCGCCCGAGGGATGGGCAAGTGCGCGATCGTGGGTTGCAAGGAGATGGAAGTCGATCTGCAGCACCGCAGCTTCAAGGTCAACGGCACCACGGTCAACGAGGGCGACTGGATCACGCTCGATGGCGCTACTGGGCGCGTGTTCAGCGGTGATCTGCCCACGATCCCGAGCGATGTCGTGCGCGTGCTCAGCGGCCAGATGCGCGGCTCCGATTCGCGCGGGTATGTCACGTACGCGCGACTGCTTTCGTGGGCCGATGAGGCCCGCACACTCCAGGTGCGCGCGAATGCGGACACGCCGCAGGACGCCCGCACCGCGCGTAACTTCGGAGCCGAGGGAATTGGGCTCTGCCGCACGGAGCACATGTTCTTCGAGGGCGATCGCATCACCGGCATGCGCGAGATGATCGTCGCCCGCGACGAGGGCGGGCGCCGCCGCGCGCTCGCGAAGCTCCTCCCCATGCAGCGCGGAGACTTCGAGGGAATCTTCGAGGCCATGGACGGCTGTCCGGTCACCATCCGGCTGCTCGATCCACCGCTCCACGAATTCCTTCCACACGGCGGTGAGGATACCAAGCGCCTCGCGCGCACGCTCGGGCTCGCGCGCGAGGAGCTCAACCGCATCGTCGAGTCGCTGCGCGAAACGAATCCAATGCTCGGACTTCGCGGATGCCGGCTCGGCATCGTGTATCCCGAGATCACCGAGATGCAGGGGCGCGCGATCTTCGAGGCGGCGGTACGCGCGAGACGCCGCGGGATCGATGTGCAGCCCGAGATCATGGTGCCACTCGTGTCCACGGTGAAGGAGCTCGAGAACCAGCGAGCAATCCTCGAGCACGTCGCCGATCAGGTGATGGGAGCGATGGGGGAGGAGATGCCGTACTCGATCGGCACGATGATCGAGCTGCCGCGCGCGGCCCTCACAGCGGATGAGATCGCGACGCAGGCGGACTTCTTCTCGTTCGGAACGAACGATCTCACGCAGACGACGCTCGGCCTCAGCCGCGATGATGCGGGGCGGTTCCTGCCGATGTACGTGGAGTCGGGGATCTTTCCGGAAGATCCGTTCCGCGTGCTCGACACCGTCGGTGTGGGCAAGCTGGTGAAATTCGCCGTCACCGAAGGGCGCAAGGTGCGCCCCCACATGAAGACGGGAATCTGCGGCGAGCATGGCGGCGATCCGCGATCGATCGCCTTCTGCCAGACGGCGGGATTGAACTACGTGTCGTGCTCGCCCTATCGGGTACCGATCGCGCGTCTGGCCGCCGCGCAGGCATCGCTGAGACTCACGAAATAGCTTCGCAGGCGGCTAGCCGATCGACATCGTCGCCTTGGGTGTCTCTGCCGCCGCTGGCCCGCTGACGTCGTAGACGTAGTACATCGCACCTGGCCGTTCCTTGCGCAGCAGTGGGAGCGAGACATTGAACACCGGAACTCCGCCGAGCGTGTTGCCGCGAAGTGTGCCCGAGTGCGCATGTCCGTGAAAGGCGACCGATGCGCCGTACCGATCGAGTGGTTCCGCGAGCCGGTCGGTTCCGAGATAGGTGTGGATCGCTTCCGGCTCGCCGTGCACCGTGGCCGCGATCGGCGCGTAGTGCAGGATGGCGACGCGCACGGGTGTCGAGAGGCGACGCAGCGCGAGCTCGAGCGCGTGCACCTCGTTGAGGGTCGCCTTCACGAACGCCTTCGTTTCCGGCTCGCCGAACGGCGTGAGCATGCCGCGCCCGAAGCCGCCCATGAAGCCCTTCACCCCAGCGAAGCCCACGACCGAGTTGAGCTCGAAAATGTCGCCGCAGAGCAGATGCACGCCCCGTCCACGCAGCGTGCGGCTTCCCTCCTCCACATCGCCGGATTCGTAATCGTGATTGCCGAGCACCGCGACGATCGGCACCGTCACGTCGGCAAGCTCGCCGACGACCACCTTGTATTCCGACAACGCACCCCAGCGCGTGAGATCGCCGGTGAGCACGAGCACATCCGCTTCTTCGTTGACGCGCGTGAAGAGCTCGCGATAGAGACCCACGTCGTCCTGCCCGCAATGAAAATCGCCGACCGCCGCGATGCGCACCGTTCCCGGCTTCCGCGGCTGCGATACGCGCCGCTCGTGTCCGTTCGAGATCGCTCCCGCTGTCGATCGCTCGGTCATTCCAAGAACGCCTCCACCTGAGGGCTCCGCTCGTCCCAGACATCGCTGAGAGCGATCTCGCGAACGAAAGGCTGCGCGAGCGCGCGATCAACGGTTTGCTGGCGAAGATCCTGCATCTCCCACTCGTGCACATCGATCGTGAAGCTGAAGCGCGAGATGAGCGGCCCGCGCGTGATACGCTCGCCCGTGCGCTCGCGATCGAGATCCGTGCGCGCGCGATCGAGCAGCTCCTCGCGCACCCAGCGCGGCACGCCGTCGCGATGCTCGGGATACACGTAGTCGAACATCTGAATCTGCGCGAGCAGGAGTGGCCAGTTCTCGGCGGTCTTCGCGACGAGCCGCTTCCAGTCCATCGCGCGTCCCACACACACGATGAGATGAACGATGTCCGCCATGTCGTGGCGGTGTCGCTCGTTGATGAACAGCCGGTGCCACAGCAGCTCCTCGGCCGGCGCCACGCGCACCGGAGTGGCCGCGAGAATGGCAGGGCGGCTGTGGCGATACCAGTCGGCATCGATCATGGCGAGGCCGTTGCCCATGCCGAAAATGATGTCGATGAACAGCTCGCCGCACATTGCCTTCGCGAGCCAGTGTGGCTGCTCGAGCCGCACGGTCATGTCCACGCCTTTGAGGGCGCGCATGGCACTCACGAGATGGGACGGCTCGACGAAGATGTCGAGATCCTTCGTCTCGCGATAAATACCCGTGTGCTCGTAGATCGCGTACGCGCCCGCGACGACGTACGCGATCCCTGCACCGTTCAGCGCCGCGAGCGCCATCTTGTAGAGCGAGCGCTCGGCCTCAGGCACCCAGAAATCGCCATGCGTGACGGACCGCTCTTCCTCGCGCGAGAGCGTGCCGAGCTTGCGTGCATGTGCCAGCGTGCGGCTGACTTCTCCCATGGGCTCCTCGCGCGGCGCGACACTGGGGTGGGATCGTGCGGCGAATGCGCGCCGCCTCCTGTCCTTCGCAGACATTGTGCCGGGCGCATCCAAATGAAAACGCCGGACAGGGCGTGTGCCCCATCCGGCGTTCGACAATGAGACTACATGGATCTGGCGAGATACATGGACCTGGCGAGAGTCGAACTCGCGTCTTGCGCAGGATCAACCACAGCGTCTACGTGCGTAGTCCACCGATTGATGTCTCCAGTGGCTGGTTGGTGAACGACCCACCGCTGGATGAGCTCTCTAGAGTTTCGCCAGGCGCCGGAAAGCGCGACGCGCAGCTAGCCCGGATTTTCGATACCTGCGAAGCCGCCCCGGGCGGGCTTCCTCGCAGGCACTCACAGGGTGTAACCGAAGTTACGCTGCGAGAGCCATGTTTGAGTTGGCAGTTGAAAAATTTCCCGAGGGTTTTACCAGGAACCCGAGGACCTGGGCACGCAACCACAGTTTCTTCTACACAATCGAAACCATTTCAGGCCCGACACAAGACAAAATATAGCAGGAGCGGCCCGGAGAGCCAAGCGAATTGAGCGCGCGTACACGGGCACAAGCTACGGTCACAACCGCTCTTTGGAGCGCCTCACCCCTTTCTCTCACCCTTTCCCGTACGAGCTCCGCGACATTGCCTGGCGCACGCAGTTGCGCCCCGCGCTCTTCGCCTGGTAAAGGGCCATGTCAGCCGCAGGAAAGAGGAGGTCGCCCGCCTTCACGCTCTCGGTATACGAGGCGACTCCGAACGACGCCGTCACCTTGATCGGACCGCCCCCGTTGGGCGGCGTTACCTGCAGCATCGAGACCGCCTGCCGAAGCCGCTCGGCCGTGCGCGACGCGCCCGCGAGATTGGTCTGCGGAAGCAGAATCGCGAGCTCCTCGCCGCCGTACCGCGCGCAGAGATCGATCTCGCGAATCGTGCGCTCTGCGGCTCTCGCGACTTCCACGAGCACCTCGTCGCCACCCTGGTGTCCGTAGATGTCGTTCACCGTCTTGAAGAGATCGATGTCCAGCAGAATCAGCGACACCGGCTGACGGTGTCGCGCATGCTCGAGCAGATGATGGTGCAGTCGGTCTTCGAATTGGCGGCGATTCGCGAGGCCGGTGAGCGCATCGTGATTCGACTTCTGTGTCACGTCCTGCAGCTGCTCCACGTTCTTGAGCGCGACGGAGGCGACCGGCGCGAGCATGGAGAGAAGCTCGCCTTCCACGGCCGTCAGCTGCGCCTCTTCATCGCCCTCCACGCACACCGCACCGATGATCTCGTCTTCGACGACGAGCGGCACGATCGCGAGCGAGCCGATGCGGCGCGACGGCTCGTGAGGGCTGAACGGAAGTCCCTCGGATTTCCTGTAGCTTTCGCGCACGGCCATGCGCGGCCGGTCCGAATTGCGCAGGAACTTTCCGATGATGGAGTCGGGTGAGATCGCGAATCCGGGCTCGATCGTGTGGAGCGGCGTCACAGCCTCCACCGCGGCCGTCTGTTCGGTTGGGCTCCAACGCACGAATGCGCATCGGGTGCCGCCCGTGACGTCGAGCGCGCACTCGCAAATCGACGCGCTGAGCGCCGCGAGATCCTGGCTCTTCTGAATCTTCTGTGCAGCGACGACGACCTTGTCCGCCTTGCCGCGATACCGACGCGTCTCCTTCCCATCGCTCAGCATGTCGACGAGCAGCGTGAGACGTGTGGCGTATCGCGGAAGAAAGATCTTCGCTCTCTCGCGCGAGAGGGTTTCGCGATCTTCCGCGTACACACCGAGTGCGCCGTGGAAACGGCCCTCCTTGCCCACGGCAGCAGTGAGGAAGAACGAGCGCTCCGTGTCGTAGTTGGTCGTGGGCAATCCCTGCTGCACAGCCCAGTGTACCAGCGATTCTAGGGGCGGGCTGGTCTCGAAGCCGATCTTCGGGACCGGGCTGCTGGCCGAAGAGATCGGGATGAGCTCGTCCGATTCCCGCAGATAGCGCCAGAGGACGACATCGTCACCGCCAACCTGATCGCGCATCTCGCGAAGGAAGCGCGAGATGGTCTCCTGCTCCACGTTGCTCTCCGGCTCGGCCTCGATTGCGAGCGACCGGCGCGGCTCCGGAACTGTGCGCGAGCCGCGCGCGGGCGTCTCGAGCCCACGAACGGAGCGCGTGGACGTGGGCGCAGCACGCGGCGCCACTCCGTCCGGAACGAGTCGTCCGAACGCTTCTCCGCCGATCACCGACACGATCGCAAGCACCAACACGCTCACGATGATCTTGATCGAAGCGGGATGGACCACAAAAGGGTCCACGGTGAACGCGAGCGCGATGACGATGATCGCGCCCACGATCCCAACGCCCGCTCCCTTCTGATAGGAAAGCAGCGCGGCGAGACAGCACGTGAGCGCGAGGAGCGGCGAGCGTGAGACACTGCTGGCGACGATCGCTGCAGCAGCGCACAACGCGAGCAGGACTACCGGACGCGCCCGTTCAGAAAATGTGGCAGACAGACGTCGTCGCCTTTAGAAACGGAAGAGGTTGATCAGCGATGAATTATGCGCGCGGCCGCGTAGGCTGCACCGAATCCATTATCGATATTGACGACGGTTACGCCAGCCGCGCAACTGTTCAACATCGAAAGCAGAGCAGCGATTCCACCGAAGCTGGCACCGTATCCGACGCTCGTGGGAACCGCGATCACGGGAACCGCGACGAGACCGCCCACCACCGACGGCAGCGCACCCTCCATTCCCGCAACGACGATGATGACCGCCGCGGACTGCAGCAGCTGACCGCGCGCCAGTAACCTGTGGATTCCCGCCACGCCCACATCCGTGAGTCGTTCCACCCGACCGCCGAATGCCTTCGCACAGACCGCTGCCTCTTCCGCCACCGGCAGATCGCTCGTTCCGGCCGTTATGATCAAAACCGTACCCGTCTGGAGCGCTGGGGGCGCTTCCGGCGGCAGGTAGGCCACGCGTCCGAGCGTGTGGAGCTCCGCCTGTGGAAAACAGTCCGCGAGCGGCGCCCACATTTCAGGCTGAACGCGCGTGATCAGGAATCCTTCGTCGTTCGTGTTGAGGCGAGTCGCGATCGCCAGCACCTGCTCGACCGTCTTCCCTTCCGCGAAGACGACCTCCGGAAATCCCTGCCGCAGAGCGCGATGGTGATCGATGGTCGCGAACGACAGCGACTCGGCATCCGGTAGCGCGAGTTGGCGAAGCGCGTCGGCGCTATCGAGCTCTCCGCTCGCGACGCGGTCGAGAAGCACGCGCGTGCGCTCGAGATTCACGCCGCGAGCGTCTCCTCTTCCCGCGCCGACGGCAGACGCTCCGCCAGATCGCCCCGCGCGGCCGACGCGAGATAATCGGCGAAAATGCCTTCGACTTCCATGAGCGACGTGACGGCGTGCAGCCGCTTGCGAAGTTCGGCCGAGCCGGGAAGTCCCTTCACGTACCAGCCGAGGTGTTTGCGGAACTCGATCGCGGCTCCGCGTTGATCGACCTCGTACGCGTCAGCCATGCGCGCATGATCGAGCGCGATCGCAAAGCGCTCCGTCACGCTCGGCGCGTCGGGCATGGGTTGGCCGTCGAGCAGCGCACGCGCCTGATCGAAGATCCACGGCTGGCCGAAGGAGCCGCGTCCAACCATCACGCCCTCGCACTTCGTGTGCTCGTGCATGCGTACGACATCGGCGGCATTGTCGATGTCACCGTTGCCGAGCACCGGAACGCGGACGGCCTGCACGACCGCCGCGATCTCGTCCCAGTTCGCGCGTCCCGAATACATCTGCGTGCGCGAGCGCGCGTGCAGCGCGATCACGGCGGCTCCGGCATCCTCGCACACGCGCGCGATGCCGACGGGATCGCGCGTCTCCTCGCTCCAGCCGCTCCGGATCTTCGCGGTGACCGGCAGATGCGTGCGCGCGCGAACGCCGCGGATGATGTCGGCGACGAGTGACAGATCCTTGAGGCATCCCGAGCCGCCGTTGCGCTTCACGACCTTTTTCACCGGACACCCGAAATTGATGTCGATGAAATCAGGCGCGAACACATCCGTGACCAGAGCAGCGGCATCGCCCATGGCGAGCGGATCGGAGCCAAAGATCTGCACGCCGATCGGGTGCTCCTCGGGTCCGAATCGCAGCTTCGAGAGCGTGGCTTCATTCTCGCGACGGATGCCTTCCGCGGAGAGAAACTCGGTGATGACGACGTCCGCGCCGAACCGGCGGCAGAGCCGGCGGAAGGGCGACTCCGATACCCCGGCCATGGGCGCGAGGTAGAGCGGAACGGTGGACGTCAATGGCACCGGGAAGCGCATCCGTGTGAATCTACTTGTAATTGCAAGTCCATGCAACGCATGGAGTTTGACACTTGATGCGACGTGGGATAGCTTCCGGCGTCGCCGCGCGCGACACAGCGTCCCGCCCGCTCCGAAATCGTCAACGAGGATTTGATGGAATTGCGCCAGTTCTTTACCGAAGATGCGATAAAGCTCGAGCTCGAGTCCACCACCAAGGACGACGTGCTGAAGGAGCTGATCTCCCTGCTCGGCCTCGACGACAAGTCGGAAGGAATGCTCTACAAGATGTTGAAGCGGCGCGAGAATCTCGGCTCGACAGGAATTGGCCGCGGTATCGCGATTCCGCACTGTCGCTCACTGGTCGTGACGAAGCTGCGCGTCGCGTTCGGCCGCAAGGCGAGCGGCGTCGACTTCAAGGCGATCGATGACAAGCCGGTGAACTTCTTTTTTCTGATCGTCGCGCCGCCGCTCGAAGTCTCGAACCAGTATCTTCCGGTGCTTGGCAAGATCGCGCAGTTCAGCAAGGAGTCCGATGTGCCACAACGGCTCCTCGGACTGACGGAGCCGGGGCAGTTTCTGAAGCTGCTGGAGGAGAAAGGGGTTTAACCTCCGGCGATCGCGCCCACGATCATGAGCGGCTCCTCGCCGCTCGCCACAGCGCTCGGGAGCACGAAGTCCGCCGACTCGTGCGACAGATCTTCCTGACACGCGAAGAAACGCAGGAACGCGCGTCGTTGCTGCGTGACCTGATCCCGAATCGTTCCGCGAAGCATCGGGTAGCGCGCCTCGAGCGCGTCGAGCACCGCGCGAGGCGTTGCCTCGCCCTCGACCTGCAGCTGCACCTCTCCGCCCACCTGTGCGAGCGTGCGGAGATGCTGCGGGAGCACGACGCGAATCATGACAGTGTCTGCACTTCCACCGAGAGCACGGCCGGCAGATCGCGAACGATTGGTTCCCAGCTGTCGCCCGCATCGGCTGACGCGTACACCTGTCCGCCCGTCGTGCCGAAGTACACGCCGCACTTGTCCAGCGAGTCGACGGCCATCGCGTCGCGGAGCACGTTCACGTAGCAATTCTCTTGCGGCAGACCCTTCGTGAGCGCCTCCCACTCGTTGCCGCCGCTTCGACTGCGATACACACGCAGCTTGCCGTCGGGTGGGTAGTGTTCCGAGTCGCTCTTGATCGGGAGGACGTAGATGGTCTCCGGCTCGTGCGCGTGCACGTCCACCACGAAGCCGAAGTCCGTGGGCAGATTGCCGCTCACTTCGTGCCACAAGTCGCCAGCGTTGTCGGAGCGCATCACGTCCCAGTGCTTCTGCATGAAGAGCACGTCGGGGCGCGACGGGTGCATCGCGATCTTGTGCACGCAGTGGCCGACCTCCGCGTTCGGATCGGGGATGTACTGCGACTTGAGTCCCTGGTTGATCGGGAGCCAGCTCTTGCCACCGTCGTCCGTGCGAAAGGCACCGGCGGCCGAGATCGCGATGTACATGCGGTTTGGATTGGCCGGGTCGAGAATGATGGTGTGCAGGCACATCCCGCCCGCGCCGGGCTGCCAGCGCGGCCCCGATCCATGCTGCCGGAGCCCGGACAGCTCCTCCCAGTTCTGCCCCCCGTCGCTCGAGCGAAAGAGCGCGGCGTCTTCGATACCTGCATACACGGTGTCGGGATCGGTCAACGACGGCTCGAGATGCCACACGCGCTTGAACTCCCACGGATGCGCGGTGCCATCGTACCACTGATGCGTGCCCGGCACGCCGTCGTACGTGAACTTGTTGCCTACGGGTGCCCACGTCTTCCCGCCGTCATTCGATCGCTGAATCACCTGTCCGAACCAGCCGCTCGACTGCGATGCGTACAGGCGATCCGGATCCGCCGGCGATGCCGCCACATGATAGATCTCCCAGCCCGCGAAGTGCGGGCCGCTCACATCCCACTTCTTCCGCTTGCCGTCCGACGTCAGGACGAATGCCCCCTTCCGCGTGCCTACGAGAACTCGTGCGCTACTCATGTGCGTGCTCCTCCGGTTGCCATGGCGGTTGATCCCCATTGGGCGTCGAACGGGGACCGTCGGAATCGACAAATCTCGAAATTATGGAAAGTCAGCGGATTCAGGTTTTCCTGGACGGCACGGGAGTCTCGGGCACGGGCGGCCGCGTCCGGCCTCACGAGCTCATGGGAGCGGGGCGAGATTCGACGCGTGAGCGGAATACACATCGCCAACGCTGCTCGTGCTCACGATGAGGGTCAATGGGTATCCGTACTGCTGATCGAATTCCATCTGCAGCGTGGTGTTCCGTTGTCCGAACTCGGCCTGGGCGGTCGCGAACAGGTCGTCGATGCTCGGATAGTTGTAATCGTCGGTCACGGGCACGCCTGCGGTGTCGACGACACTCACTACGGTGGTCCCATTGACTGTGATGTGAACGTCCGCGCTGAACGCCGCATCCTGGACCGACAGATCGTAGGCGTACGAGCCGAAGGTCCGTTGCCCCCAGAGCGTCTGGTTCCGATCGAGAGTCTGCTTGGCCGATGTCGTGACGTCGGTGGAGCTGCTACACGCGACCAGCGCAGCTGCG
>DASXQD010000456.1:0-6378 GCA_036493195.1 Gemmatimonadaceae bacterium
AATTCTCGGCGCGCGCAACGAACGTGAACGGGAAGGGGAGCGCGTGCGCCGCCTCGGCGGCAGCAGCGACGCGCTCCGCCGCGTGCGCGAGATCGTAGATCGGACGCGCGGGATCGCCGGTGGCATCCTCGATCGATGCGCCAACGAGACCGACATCGGCTGCGAGACGGATGGTCTCTGCCGCATCTTCGGGCGCGTGTCCGTAGCCGTTCTCGAGATCGGCAGCGACGGGGAGATGTGTCGCATCGACGATCGCCTTCGCATTCGCGAGTGCATCGTCGCGCGTGACGGAGCCATCGCCGTCGTGGCGGCCGAGCGCGAAGGCGAGGCCGGCGCTCGTGGTCGTGAGGGCGGAGAAGCCGAGCCGCGTGAGGATGCGCGCGGTGCCGGCGTCCCACGGATTGGGGATGACGAACGCGCCCGCGCGCGCGTGCAGCGCCTGGAACGTCTTCGCCTTCTCGGCCTGCGTTGCGCGCATGGTCATCACGGGGTGCCGGTGGTGAGTGAGAGATCGAGCTGCTCGCTTGGTGCAGGTGCGGACTCGAGCATCGAGGGATCGTCGTCTGCATCGTCCCGCATGCCGCGGCTCTGGGATTCGATGCCGTAGCGCTTGCACAGCATGTCGAAGAATCGCGCAAGTCCGTCGCGATAGCGATCGCCTGCATGAGACCCAAGTGCATAGGTCGCGCGATAGCGGCCGGCCAAGTGCGGAAACTCCTGCTCGATGAACGGGAGATAGCGCTTGCGTGCCTCGTGCTGCAGCCGGAGCGCACACGCGCCGACGTACGTGGCGCCGGCTTCGGCCACGCGCTTCACGAGCGCCTCGAGATCCGAGGGATTGTCGGTGATGCCGGGGAGCACGGGCATGCAGTTGATCCCCGCATCGATGCCGGCTTCGCGGAGCCGCGCGAGCGCGCGGATGCGCGCCTCGGGGGTGGGGGCGCGCGGCTCGATGCGGCGGGCGAGCGCGCGATCGAGCGTGATGAGCGAGAGGTGCACCGAAAGCCTGGAGCGCGCCGAGATGCGCGCGAGCAGCGCGACGTCGCGCGTGATGAGCGCGCTCTTGGTGATGATGACGATGCGCAGCCCCGGATGCTCGGCGAGCACCTCGAGGATGCCGCGCGTCATCTTGAACTGTCGCTCGGCCGGCTGATAGGGATCGGTGGCGGTGCCGATCACGATCGCTTCGCCCGCGAGCAGCGCGAGATGCTTGTCGCTGCCGTGGCGGAGCGTGCGGGCGAGCACGCTGTCGGCGTTGCGCTTGACGAAGATGTGGCGCTCGAAGGCGAGCCATGGCGGGATGCGCTCGACTTGCGCGGCGGTGCTGTCGGTGAGGCGATCGGCGGCGGACGCGCGCTCCATGACGTAGCGATGCGCGTAGCGTGCGTAGCAGTACGCGCATCCGAAGGCGCAGCCGATGTACGGGTTGATGGACCAGTAGCCCATCCCCGTGACGGAGGTGTCGTTGAGGATGGAGCGCGCGTGGGTGGAGTAGTAGGTGATGTCGCTCTGCGCGCCTATCACCGGGAGCTGCCGCAGCGAGCGCTGGACGGCTTCGGGAAAGAGGGGGAGAGTGGCGGCGAGCGAAGGGGGCATTGAATCGGCTGCGATGGGAATGGAAAGGGTGGGCAAGGAGGATACCGAATGGATACCGAAGACACAAGATGACAGAATTGACCGATGGTTGGAGAGGGATGTTGTAGCGGAACTGTAGACTAGATAGTAGACTAAATCGTCTACAAACTATTCGCCGAGGGCTAATTGGCTGCCACAACTACCATCAGGGTCGCCGTCAGCGACCGAGACCTCGCGCAGGAGCTCGCGACGCGAATGACCTGCTCGCAGATGGAGATCGTGCACGAGGCGCTCGAGCTCTATCGCCGTCAGCAGCTCCTGGCGGAGATGAATCGCAACTTTGCGGCGATGCGTCGCGACGGCGATGCCTGGAGCGAAGAGATGGCGGACCGCGACGTGTGGGACATCACGCTGGGCGATGCGACCGGTGGCGATTAAGTGCGAGTGAGCGCGCTCGATCGATGAAGCAGAATACGCCGCCGAGTCGGGGGGAGATCTGGGTCGTGGAGCTGGACCGGGAGCGCGGGGCAGAAGCGCAAGCGGTGCATCGCGCGCTCGTGATCTCGGTGAACGAGCTCAATCACGGCGCCGCAGGGATCGTGACGGTGCTGCCGATGAGCGATGAGGATCAACGCATCGCGACGCACGTGAAGGTGCCGGCAGGCGAGGCGATGCTGACCAAGAACGGCTTCGTGAAGTGCGAGGAAGTGCGCTCGGTGTCGATCGAGCGACTCACGAAGCGCATCGGCGCGGTGAAAGCGGAGACGCTCGCGGCGGTGTTGCGAAACGTGGGGGTGTTGCTCGGCGTGTGACGCCCTCCTCCCCACTTCCAAGTTATAACGGACCCCGGGGCTTGCGAAAAGCCCCGGGTCGATCGGTAAAGTCGCTGACCTTGGCCGGGTCCTCCGGCTACGCCAAGAAGCTTCAGAAACGAGAGCAGCGACATGGCAGTGACGGAACATTCGGTGGTGATTGCGGGGGGCGGTCCGACGGGACTGATGTTGGCGGGCGAGCTCGCGCTGGCGGGCGTCGACGTCGACCTCGTCGAGCGGCGCGCCAGCCAGGCCCTCGCCGGCGCGCGCGCGGGCGGGCTGCACGCGCGCACACTCGAGATCCTCGATCAGCGCGGAATCGCCGAGCGCTTCATCTCCGAGGGACAGGTCGCGCAGGTGGGGAGCTTCTCCGGCGTCCCGTTCAGCATCAGCGACCTTCCCACGCGGCATCCGTACTCGCTCGGGCTGTGGCAACACCACATTGAGCGCATACTCGCCGACTGGGTGGGCGAGCTGCCGGTGAAATTCCATCGCGGGCGTGAAGTGATGCGCTTCGCGCAGGACGAAACCGGCGTCGACATCGAGCTGTCCGACGGCGAATCGCTGCGGGCGGAATATCTGGTCGGGTGCGATGGCGGCCGCAGCCTCGTTCGCAAAGCATCCGGAATCGAGTTTCCGGGGTGGGATCCGACGACCAGCGCGCTGATCGCCGAGGTCGAGGTGGCGGAGGAGCCCGAATTGGGCGTGCGCCACGACGCTCTTGGCACTCATGGCATCGGGAGAGTCGAGTACGAAATCCGCGATGGAAAGATCATCTATGCGGACAGCGGGCCGGTACGGGTGATGGTGACGGAAAAGCAACCTGGAGCCGCGAGCGAGCCCACGCTGCGCGATATCAGCGAGGGCCTCATCGGCGTCTACGGCACCGACTACGGAGTCCACAGTCCCAGGTGGATCTCCAGGTTCACCGACATGACCCGTCAGGCGGCGACCTATCGAGACCGGCGGGTGCTACTGGCGGGCGACGCCGCGCACGTGCACTCTCCGGATGGCGGCCAGGGCCTCCAACTGGGTGTGCAGGATGCGGTGAACCTGGGATGGAAGCTGGGCCAGGTGGTCAAGCGGGCGTCATCACACAGCCTGTTGGATACGTATCACGGCGAGCGTCATCCGGTAGCTGCACGCGTGCTGCGCACGACGATGGCGCACGTAGCGCTCCGCCGGCCGGACGAACGCACGACAGCGTTGCGCGACACCATCGCCGAGCTCCTCATGGGGGATGAATCTCGCCGGCGCATCGCCGCGATGATGTTCGGCCTGGACATTCATTACGATCTTGGGCCGGGGCACCCGCTGCTCGGGCGCCGCATGCCCGATCTCGACCTGGTCACCGGCACCGGCGCGCTGCGGGTCTACAGCCTGCTGCACGATGCCCGGCCGCTGTTGATCAACTTCGGCGAGCCTGGCGGCTTCGACATCGCTCTCGCTCCATGGGCGGATCGCGTTCGATCGATAGACGCGAAATACGAGAGTGCCTGGGAGCTTCCGGCGATCGGGAGGGTCGCTGCTCCTACCGCCGTGTTGATTCGGCCCGACGGCTATGTGGCGTGGGTAGGAGAAGCGAGCCACTCGGGTCTCGAGGATGCGCTAACGACCTGGTTCGGACCGCCTGCTGCGACGTAGCGCCGTGGGCGCGAGCGAAGCGTGCGGCGAGGAGCATCGATCCGCCCGAGAGAAGCAGGCACGTACAGGAGAACGCGTGTGCCCTAGGTCGTCCCATTATCGTATGTCGCTTTCGCTGCCTGACTGGACCTCGTTTCCCAGCACCAGGCGATACCCCTGCTTGGGCAGCGTGAGAATGTGCCGCGGATGGTGCGGATCCTTCTCGAGCTTGCGACGCAGCTCCGCGAGATGCGTGTCGAGCGTTCGGCTCACGACCTCGGGATCGTAGCCCCACACCTCGCGCAAGAGCTCTTCGCGCGCCACGACCGCGCTGTTGCGCGCGATCAGTGCCGCCAACAGCGCGTACTCCTTCGGCGTGAGCTGCACCACCGCGCCTGCGCGCGTGACCTTCCGATGATCGCGGTCCACCTGGACATCGCCGAAGCGCACGGGCGGAAGTCGCACCACCGCGAAGCTGCCGCTGGCCGAGCGGCGCAACAGAGATTCGATGCGCGCGAGGAGCTCGAGGAGACCGAACGGCTTCGTCACGTAGTCATCGGCGCCAAGGCGGAAGCCGCGCACCTTGTGCGCCTCCTCGGAGAGCGCGGTGAGCAGCAGCACTGGCGTCACCGAATCGCGCTCGCGAATCGTGCGGAGCACATCGTAGCCGTTCCCGTCCGGCAGCATGAGATCGAGAATGACCAGATCGGGCGGATCCGTCTCGATCGCGCGAGCGGATGACGCCACGTCCGCCGCGACGCTCACGCGATAGCCATCGAACTCGAGATTCTGGCGCAGCCCTTCCGCGAATCCCGGATTGTCTTCGATCAGGAGAATGTGCGTCATGCAACGTCCGCGGCTGGAAGATCGATCACGATGCGCGCGCCACCGCTCGCCGCATCTTCGGCGCGCACACGGCCGCCGGCTCGTACCACGATGTCGTGTACCACCCACAAGCCGATACCCGCGCCGGCAGCCTTCGAGTCGCCGTTCGCACGAAAATATCTTGTCCACACGCGATCGCGCAGCTCGGGAGAGATGCCCGGTCCCTCATCCTCGATGGCGATCCGCACCATCGGCCCTTCGCGTGCCGCGGAGACGAGCACCGTCTGCGTGGCCGACCCGAACTTGAGCGCGTTGTCGAGCACATTGGTGAGCGCCTGGAGCAGTGCCGCATGGCCAATGCGCGCGCGCGGCGTGCCCGAAACGCTGACGGCGATCTTCGTCCGCGCATCGCTGAGCGCGCGCACGCGCGTGATCGCGGTCTCGATTACCGGAGCGATCGCGGTCACCGCCGGTGCGGCCGACGCGCGGTCCGGCCGCGTGAGTCCCACCACCGTGCTCACCGTGTCGATCAGGCGATTCGCCTCGTCCACGATGCGCTGAGCGGCGGCGCGTCGCGCCTCGTCGCCTCGAACGCGATCGAGCGCGAGGGTTTCGGAAAAGAGCAGGATCTGCGCGAGCGGTGTGCGCAGCTCGTGCGAGATGGTCGTCAGGAGCTCTGCCTGCCGGCGCACCGCGCGCCGGTCGCGCACGAGCTGCAACACGGCGATCGACGCGAGCGCGATCGTGCCGAGCAGCATGAGCGTGAGCGCGATCGACGGCACGCCTTCGCGCGCGATCACGACGCCGGAGAGCGGGCGCGCGAACGCGGGGAGGGCGATGAGGCTCACGCCCGCGTCCTGCGCTTGCGCGAGCACGCGGGAGCCGGGGATCGCGTGCCCCGCGAGCGTGTCGCTCCCGACCGTCGCGACGAGCGAGACGACCGAGTCCGCACCTCCGCGCGCCCGCGCGCCCGCGAGCACCGCGGATAGCGCAGTCGCACACGTCACGATCCCATACACCGCAACGGGCGCGCTGTACGGCGCGTGCTTCACACCGTAGAGTACCGCGCGGCCATGCGAGAGGAGCGTCACGAAACCTTCATTCGAGAGAGGGCTCGTGCGGAGCTCCGGCGCAACGACATTCGGAACCCACGCGATACGCTCCGCCAGATCAGGCGGCGAGACGAGAAAGCCCCGGTTGCGCAGATCGATCCGGAAGAAGATCGGCATCGTGTCGCCCGCCTCGCTGCAGCGCAGCGCGCTCACGGACGCGTTGCGCGGCGCCGGCGGTGGCAGCTCCTCGTACACGGAGCCCATCGTCCCGCTCACCTGCGCACCGATCGCCTCGACCGTCGCGGTCCGAAGCGCGGCTGCGGCGCCATCGACGCGCTCGCGTGCCACGAGCGAGAGATAGTCCTCCGTCACCCGCTCGGCCGTGCGCCGCTGGAAGCGCAGCTCCGCGATCACCGCCCACGTGAGCGCACCGCCGAGCACGAGCGCGAGCGCGAGCGTGAGGCGCGAGAGGGCAGAGGGAGTGCGAGGCG
>DASXQD010000457.1:0-9101 GCA_036493195.1 Gemmatimonadaceae bacterium
AACGGCCTCGCCGGACCCGCCGATCTGCTTCGACTCACGTTGGCGTATCGCGCACCGCTCGACTGGGATGCACTCGCGAGCTGTCTTGCAATGGATGTGATCCCCGGCGTCGATTTCGTCGAGCGCGGGACATATGGACGCACGATCGAGCTCGACGGACGCCGCGGAGTGATTTTCGTTCAGGACTCCGTCGTGGCGGAGGATGGAGCGCTCACGCTCGCCGCGCAGGAGCGTGCACCGGGCAGCGCGCATCTCGACGTCGACATCTCGCTGTCTCTCGTTCCGGTGTTGATGCCACTCCTTGCGCGTCTGCGACATCTCTTCGACCTCGATGCCGAGCCGACGGTCATCGATTCGCATCTCGCGAGTGAAGGCTTGGGTGAGCTCGTGATGCGCCACCCCGGCACGCGCATTCCGGGTGCCTTCAGCGGGTTCGAGGTTGCGTTCCGAACACTGCTGGGCGGCTGGATCGAATCGGACCCCGAAACGAAGGAAGTGGCGCGACGCGTGGTCGAAGAGATCGGCGAGCCGAGTGAGAGCGCCGATCCGCGACTCGGACGGCTGCTACCAATGGCAGAGCACGTGGCCGGCATCGGTTCGCGTCGGCTTCACGCGCTCGGCGTTCCGCAGATGCACGCGGACGCGATCGTCGCGATCGCGCGAGGCACGGCCGACGGCAGCCTGCGACTGCATGCCGGCGGGGATCCGATGGACTCGCGTCGCGCGCTTCTCGCGATCGGTGGCGTGAGCGAGCAATCGGCGACCATGATCATCATGCGTGCGCTCTCGTGGCCCGACGCGTTTCCGATCTCCGCGAGCGAATCGGCGTCGGCATCGTTCGTCGCACGCGCCGAGCGGTGGCGACCATGGCGGGCGTACGCGCTGCTGCATCTCTGGATGGACCGCGATGTTCGTCGCGCGACTGATGCGAGGCGTCGCGCCGCGAGCGGAGCGCTCTCGAGTCACGATCCTTGCGTCGGAGATCGAGGTCGACATGAGCTCGCGTCCGACGATCTCGCAGCTATGCCTTGAACGGGTACATGCCGTTCGCCAATTCCTCGGGGTGATAACCCTTCGCACCGATCGTTTGGGCCAGCTCGCTCCGATGATCGTGCCCGGCGCGAAGCCGAGCGATCGCGTGCGCGAAATCGTATGTCGGCTGCCATCCCAGCTCGCGGCGCGCGAGGTCATTGACGTACACCCGGTCGAGTCCCGCGAACATCCGCCAGCCACGCGCCGCGTAGACTGCGTCGAAGTCCGGCACGTATCGGCGAACGACGTCCGGCATCGCTTGCCGCAGATCGAGTAGATCGTGCCGCGAGAACGGCGTCGTTGCAGAGATGATATAGCGGCCGAAGCCGATACTCGGCGCACGCTCGACAGCGAGAAGATGCGCGCTCACGACGTCCTCGATGTCTGCGCGACGGTAGAGCAGCTCGTTCACCTGCACGTTCGCCGCGGCATAGGCCGAACGAACCGCGGGATCGTCGTCCGGCTCCGGGAAAAATCGCGCAGTACGCAGGATGATGACCGGCATCGCTTCACGCCGGTGAAACAGCTCGCAGACGCTTTCCGCCGCAGCTTTGGTCACGCCGTAGATGTTTCTGGGAATCGGTGTCGTGCTCTCCGTCACCCAGGCCGCGGGTTGGCCGGCGGGCGGCGACAGCGCCGATCCAAAGGCGCTCGTGGTGCTCGTGTAGACGAATGCCTGCACTCCGGCCAGTACCGATTCCTCCAGCAGAACGAGCGTTCCCGTGATGTTCGTGTCGATGAACTCGCGAGCGCTGTGCGTGCCTACGTGCGGCTTGTGGAGCGTCGCGCAGTGTATGACCGCGGTGACATCGCGGAGCTGGCTTCGAACGAACGTGTCGTCGGTGATCGATCCCACCGCATTCGTGAACGCCGACGCGTTGATGTCGATGCCACGCGCACGCCGCCCGCTCGCCTGCAGGGTGCGCATGATCGCCTCACCGAGATGTCCGGCGCTCCCGGTAACGAGAATGAGGTCATCGGTCATTACAGAAAGGCTCGCATCGCCGCTGGCGATTGCCGCTGAATGAGAATCGGGTTTTATAGCCCGCCCGGCCCGCAATTCGCTCCTCCGAAATCGCCTTCTGTATCATCCGGAGCGGAGCACTCACATGCGGATCGGAATCCTGGGGTCGGGACTGATGGGTGGCAAGCTCGGAGTCCTTTTCGCGCGCGCCGGGCATGAGGTGGTCTTCAGTTACTCGCGCAGCCAGCAGAAGCTCGAGCAGCTCGCGCGCAATGCCGGAGCGAATGCGCGCGCGGGCACGCCGCGCGACGCCGCGCACGAGGCAGACGTGCTCTTGCTCGCCGTCCACTGGTCGAAAGTCGATGACGTGCTGAAACAGGCGGGCGATGTCTCGGGCAGGATCATCGCGACATGCTCGCTGCCAATGAACGCGGACGACTCAGGGCTCGTGGTCGCGAACAGCTCGTCGGGCGCCGAGGAGCTTGCCCGGAAAGCGCCTGGCGCCACTGTCGTTTCCGCGTTCGGCAGCGTGCCGAGCGAGGTGTTCTTCGCCGTATTCGAGGCGCGGAGTACCGATAGGCGTCCCAGCCTGGTCTACAGTGGGGACGATGCGCGCGCGAAGAGAGTCGTGGCGGGGCTGATTCGCGACTTGGGCTTCGAGCCGGTGGACGCGGGCCTGCTCCGGATCGCCCGCTACATCGAGCCGTTCACGCTGCTCATGGGTCAGCTCGCGTATGAAGGAGAGCGCGGGCCGGAGCTGGCATATCGATTCGAGTGGTTTGGAGAGGGTGCATGACTGGTGGTTGAGCGGGAGCCATCGTACTCGTCCGGACATACCTTTCATGCCGGTGCGAGCGGTCCGCTCTGTGCAAGGCGAGCCGAAGTCAGCGCCGACATCGGCGTCACTCACCGCTAACGACGGAGGCACTCGTGCTCTGGGCAATCATCATCGGACTGATCGTTGGTGCGCTTGCGAAGCTCATCATGCCGGGCAAGGATCCGGGCGGAATCATCATCACCATTCTTATCGGCATCGCCGGCTCGCTCATCGCGACGTTCATCGGTCGTGCGGCTGGCTGGTATCGAGAAGGCCAGGGCGCAGGCTTCATCGCGTCGCTGATTGGCGCAATCATCCTGCTCTGGATCTATCGTATGATCGTGGGTCGGCGCGCCGCTCCATAGCTCGGGAACAAGGCGGCAATCGACTCATTCGCGGCCGAAAGCGAACGCGCGCCACTTGCAGAAGCGGGTGAATGTGGTTCAACTACACCGTCCGCCGCGCAGCGCAGCTTCCTTCCGCGAATGAGTCGGCTGCTTGCCATTCCCGTGAGGTAGCCCCGGGACAATTCCGTGGCTCATCGAAGTGCCGCAATGACATCAGATGCAAACGCGAGCGATTCCGAGACGAAGCTGCGCGGCATCGTTTCTCTCGCCGCCGACGCGATCATCTCCACTGACGACGCGTTCCGCATCGCCCTCTTCAATCCCGCCGCGGAGCGAATCTTCGGGTATCCGGCAGCAGAGGTGCTCGGGGAACCGCTGGACATACTGCTTCCCGAAGCCGCGCGTGCCGTGCATCACGGCCATCTCGATCGTTTCCGGCAGTCGCCCGTGCAGGCCAAGGAGATGGGCCATCGAGGGCAGATCTGGGGACGCCGGCGCAGCGGCGAGCTCTTTCCCGCCGAGGCATCGATCTCGAAGATCCAGCTCGGCGACGAGACCATGTTCACTGCGGTGCTGCGCGATGTCACGCTGCAGCGGCGTGCCGAAGTCGAGCGCGAGGAGTTGCTCGCACGCGAAACTGAGGCGCGCGCCGCTGCCGAGGCGGCGAAGCAGCGCATCGATTTTCTCGCGCGCGCGGGGGCTGTCCTCCACTCCTCGCTCGCGTATGAAGAAACGTTTCGTACTCTCCTCGAGCTCGTGGTGCCATCGCTTGCGACATACTGCGTCATCGATGTCATAGAGGAATCGGGGGCGGTGCGGCGATTGCACGTCGTGCACGAAGATCCTCGAAAGCAGGAGCTCGCGCGACGACTGCGCTCGTATCCGCAGTCGCAAGCGCGTTACCTGACGCGGCGCTCGATTCTCGATGGCAGGGCGGAGCTGATCAACGACGTCACCGATCAGCTTTTCGTCGATATTTCGGAGAACGAGGAGCATCTCTCGATCCTTCGCGAGCTGGCGCCAACGTCGATGCTGCTGGTTCCGCTGCGCGCGCGCGACCACGTGCTCGGTGCGCTGCTGTTTGCGCGGGACCGCGACCGGGATCCCTACGACTCGTCCGACATGGCGTTCGCAATCGAGCTTGCCCAGCGCGCCGGCTCCGCGCTGGACAATGCGCAGCTCTACCGCCGCGCACAGCTCGCAATTCGCGCGCGCGACGACGTGCTCGGTGTGGTGTCTCACGATGTGCGCACGCCGCTCGCCGTGATCTCCATGTGCGCAACGTCGCTCGTCCAGACAGGATTCGGCGATGAGACGCGCAATCGCGAAGCGATGCAGACCATCGCCGAGTCGGTGCGATGGGCGCAGCGGCTGATTCAGGATCTACTCGACATGACGGCGATCGAGGCCGGCGGATTGTCTCTCGCCAAACGCGCCGAGGATCCGGTGGTGCTGATGACGAGGGCAGCGATGTCGTTCGAGGAGCTCGCAGAAGCACAGAAGGTAACGTTCGTGACGACGCTGCCGGATCAACTTCCCATCATCGCGTGCGATGCCGATCGCCTGTTGCAGGCGCTCGGAAACCTCATCTCGAATGCTTTGAAATTCACGCCGGCTGGCGGAGAGATTTGCCTCGGTGCCGAGGCGGATGAGAATGGAGTCCGCCTCTTCGTGTCCGACAGTGGGCCCGGAATTCCCGATGAGGACGTGCCGCACGTTTTCGACAGATTCTGGACGGCACGGCGCAACTCGCTCGTGCGTGGCACCGGCATGGGACTCGCCATCGTGCGTGGCATCGTCGAGGCACATGGAGGGCGAGTGTGGGTGGAACGAAACGCGCGCGGTGGAGCAACGTTCAGCATGCGACTGCCTGGCACATCCTGACGGAGACCACATGGAAATCGAGTTTGCCGGCGCTGCACGCGAGGTCACTGGCTCGTGTCACATTCTTCGCGTCAACGGAAAGACCGTGCTCCTCGACTGCGGACTCTTTCAGGGGCATCGCAGCGATGCGGAGGCGAAGAATCGATCGCTCCCGTGTCCAATCGAGCAAATCGATGCGGTCGTGCTGTCACACGCCCACCTCGATCATTCAGGTCGGCTGCCATTTCTGGTGAGCCACGGTTTTTCGAAGACGATTCATGCGACCAAGGCGACCGCGGATCTTTGCGCGATCATGCTCGCCGACAGTGCGCACATTCAGGAGAGCGATTTTGCGTTTCTGAGCAGACACGGGCGCGAGGTCAGCCCGCCACTGTATGGGGTCAGAGACGCAGCGCGTGCGGAAGAGCTAATGGAGCGACACGCGTACGATGCGTGGTTCGAGGTCTGCGACGGTGTGCGCGCCCGCTACGTGGACGCGGGGCACATCCTCGGCTCCGCATCCGTGGTGATCGAGGCGACGACTGGATCGAATACCTCGCGGCTGATCTTCTCGGGTGACATCGGGAGAGCGGGGCTGTCGATTATTCGCGATCCGGTGCCTCCACCGGACGCCGCGGACTTCGTGATCATGGAATCGACGTACGGAAATCGAGATCATGAGAGCGTCGCATCTTCGCGCGATCATCTCGCCCGCGTCGTTCGCGAGACAGCCGCGCGCGGCGGCCGGATTCTCATTCCGGCGTTTGCGGTGGGTCGAACGCAGGAGCTCGTGTACGATCTGCAGGTGCTCACCCGCGAAAAGGCGATACCGCCGATCCCGATCATCATCGACAGCCCGCTGGCAACCGCAGCCACGCTGGTCTTCGAGCGCAACACGGACGTGTTCGACCGCACGGAGGGGCCCGTTCGCGACATCGAGCAGCTCTTTCGCTTCGAGCAGCTCACCTACACGAGCAGTACGGCAGAGTCGAAGGCGCTCAACACGCGAGTAGGACCCATGATCGTGATCGCCGGATCGGGAATGGTCGAGGGAGGGCGCATCCTCCACCACTTATTGAACGGCGCTTCGAATTCGCGGAACACGATTCTCATCGTCGGTTACCAGGCGGAGAACACGCTCGGAAGGCGCATCGTGGAGCGCCGGCCGATGATTCGCGTGCTCGGCAACGACGTGGAGCTGCGAGCAAAGGTCGAGATCATCAATGGCTACAGCGCTCACGCGGATCGTACCGAGCTCGCGGGCTGGCTAGGTGCCGTACGACACACCTCTCCCGCCTTGCGAACGGTGTGCCTGGTGCATGGTGAGGAGGAGGCGCAGCAAGCGCTGTCCGATGCACTGAGTGCGCAGGGGTATTCGGTGAAGTGCCCTGCGTTGCACGAGAAGCTCGTCGTTCCCGCCTAGCGCAAGCTCATCGACTCAGCTGATCGCACGAGCGATGGCAAATGCGGCAGCCGCGGCCAGGCTGCCGATCACGGTCGTTTGCACCGCGCTGCGCAACGGACCGGCGCCCGTGAACTTTCCCTTGACGTATCCGAAGATGATCAGCGCGATCAGCGTAACGAGCACGGATGTTTTCAGTGCGTCCCGCGCGGATGACAACGCGAGGTACGGCGACAGCGGAATCAATCCGCCAACAATGTACGCCACCGCGATCGTCAATGCGCTTTGAAGTGCGCGCTTGGGATCGGGCGCCTCGAGGCCGAGCTCGAAGCGCATCATGAAGTCCCGCCATTGTGCCGGACGCTCGCGCATGCCTGCGGCGATCGTGCCTGCGTCTGTCGCAGTGACTCCGTATGTGGTAAGCACCTTGGCCACCTCTGCCACCTCGATCTCCGGCACATCGCGTATCTCCTGCTCCTCGCGCGCGAGCTCGCTCGCGTAGTGTTCGGCATCGCCTCTCGCCGCGAGATAGCCGCCGAGCCCCATCGCGATGGAGCCCGCGGCCACCTCGGCGAAGCCTGCAGTGACGACCAGCTGTGAGGATGCGACCGCCCCGGACAAGCCGGCCGCCAGTGCAAACGGCACAGTGAGACCGTCGGACATCCCGATCACGATGTCGCGAACCCGATCGCCTGCCGTGAAGTGACGCTCGATGTGCGGTGTCTGGGGCATCAGCGAGCGAAGTCGTATGCTGCGCGAACGACGCGACCTTGCCAGTACGGAAGCGGGCCCGATGGCAGCTGCCATTCTACACCGCCAGCGGTCGGGACCATCATCCCGTGCCGGCGGGTATAGCCGCGCAAGTGCGCGACCCACGGGGTGGATATGTAGCTTCCGGCCACCTCGCGTGGACGCATCGCGGAAATCGACACGATCTCACCAGATTCGCCGAAGTGAGCATCCAGCGAAACCGTCGTGGGGCCGTCCGACAAGGTCGCGGCGGCTGAGTCATGATCGAGCGCTGTCCATGTAACGCCGGCAGCCGGCAGGAGTGCCGTGGGAAACCAGACCGCCTCGCCGAGGTAGCGAAGCAGCGCTCCCTTTGCGATCTCGGACGTGCCACTCGCATCGGCGACCTTCACGATTCCTCCAATCGCGGCTTTCATCGACCCCTCGTGATCAGCGTACGAGTCGCGAACGAGCACGGGGACCATGCCCGTCATCCAGACCCGGGCATCCCACACGAATCCAGGCGGGTGCACATGATAGTGCTGCGTCGCACTGAACGCGCTCCACCGGTGCGGGCGCATGCTGAGCTTGCCCGACCACTCGATGCACGCGCTCGCGACCATTGGCTGTCCCTGCGTCAAGACGAAATCGAAGTATCGGCGCACGGGCGTCGGAAGCGCGGAGATTTCTGCGCGATCGTAGCGAGAGACTCTCGCCCGACTTGATTCCCCGCGTGACGATAGAAGCTCGATCTCGCGCGCCGTCTGCCGCTTCCATTTCGCGCCTCCGAGAATCGCGAGCATCAGAGCTCCCGAGAATAGTGCTGGAGATGCGCTCGTTCAGCGCGCGGGACGAGCGGAGCGCCCTGTGATCTCGCTCATGTGAACGCGAAAGAGAATCAGACGGTGCGGGACGGGATCGTGATCGGTGAAGGTGTCTGGTACCAGAGCTTTCATGAGTTTCAACCCCTCTTCGTATGCGTTCTCCGAAGCGAGCTCGGGATCAAGAAGCTCGAGATGCCCTTTCACGACGACGCTGTCCCAATCGAACATTGCGCGTACTTCGTCCACCTCGAATGCGCACCACGGATTGTGCGCGAGTGTCATGAACTTGCCGCCGCGGCTCGTACGCCCGTACAGCCAGTTACCGCTCACCGCGTAATGAATTGGCTGAATGTCGACGCGGTCGTGAAAGGAATACGCGATGCGGCCCGCCTTCTGACGTTCGAGCAGTGCACGCGATTCCTGATCGGTCAGGTCGCGAAAAGTGGGTGCCATCTCGGTCCGGTCAGTCGAGGTCTGTGTCATTGGGATCTCTCCATGCTGTGCGTCTGGGCGCTCGGCGAGAGCGGGCGGCAGAGCGCCACTCTCTTCTCACGCAAGATGGATTTTCCGCAGGACATTGCTGTCAGCGGGAACCGGAAGATCTGTGGTGACTTTCCCTACTCCGGCTGGTGATGTCGGGAATTCCCCTACGAGCCTGTCCGCTGTGTGCTGCGCGATCGCGATTCATCCCCGACAGACCAGGCACGTGTGCGCGCCTAGACTATCGCTACCGATCGCAGAAGATCACGCCTCCACTTTCTCCCAATCAATCATGTCGAGCTCGCAGACGCCTCCGATCGACAATTCAACACTTCTCGAGCGACACGGCTCGCGTCGCGCGTTCCTGCGAAGCACCGCGGTGACCGCGTTGGCAGGCGGGGTTCTCGCGGCGTGCAACAAGGCGTCAAGGGAGGCCGAGGCTCAGGGCCCGTCGCAAAAGCCGCCAGTTGCGACGAAGGGCCATGACACGATGTCCGCGCATCCGGCCGCGGTGCCGCAGCAGACCGATGCGGACAAGATGGATGCGATGCACGAGGCGGGAATCAAGGCTTTCCCCGCCAAGACAGAAGGGAAGGGAAATCAGCCGCTCGTGCCGGTCATGGATGGAAAGACGAAAGTATTC
>DASXQD010000458.1:0-2078 GCA_036493195.1 Gemmatimonadaceae bacterium
CGTGCCGACAACGAGCAGGAGCGCGGTGTATTTGGTCGAGAGCGCGCAGCCGAGCGAGAGTCCCGTCATCGTCCACGCGAGCAGGCGTGCGCGCGACGTGCCCCCGTTGCGCAGCGCAGCGGCGAGCGCAGCGAGCGAAAGCGACCAGAAGAGGAGAAGCGGCGCGTCGGGAGTTGCGAGCGCGAGCCCGATTTGCGCGAGCGGCATGCACGCGACGATCGCCGCAGCGCGCAGCATCGCGCGGTCGCCGTCAACTGTGCGGGACAGCTGCACGAGCACGGCGGACGCGAGTGCTCCGGCGAGCACGCTGCCGATGCGAACACCCAGCGGTGTCGCCCCGAGCGCGAGTGTGCCGGCGCGCACGAAGAGCGCGATCGCCGGCGGGTGATCGAGGTATCCGCCCGCGAGTCGTCGCGACCATTCCCAGTAATACGTCTCGTCCGGCGCCAGCGGCACGAGCGCCGCGGCCGCAAGGCGCACGATGACCGCCAGCGCGAGGAGCAGCCACGCGTTGCGCCGCGCGCCCGGGTCGAATTCATGCGTAGACTCCTGCGTAGACTCATGCGTGGACATCGAGGTGAACGATAAGCGCATGGTACCTTTCGTTCTCACTACTCGACCCGGAGACCCGAAGTGAACGCGCTGGCCGGCGAAACGAGCCCGTATCTGTTGCAGCACGCGAACAACCCGGTGGACTGGCAACCGTGGGGCGAAGCGGCGTTCGCGCGCGCACGCGCGGAAGACAAGCCGATTCTCCTCAGCATCGGCTACGCCGCCTGCCATTGGTGCCACGTCATGGCGCACGAGTCATTCGAGGATCCCGCGACGGCGCAGCTGATGAACGAGCTGTTCGTCAACATCAAAGTCGATCGCGAGGAGCGCCCCGACATCGACGCGATCTACATGAGCGCGGTGCAGGCGATGGCGGGCCAGGGCGGCTGGCCGATGACGATGTTTCTGACTCCGGATGGTGTGCCGTACCACGGAGGCACGTACTATCCACCCACCGATCGATACGGGATGCCGTCGTTCGCGCGCGTGCTTCGCTCGGTCGCTGATGCGTATCGCGATCGACGCAGCGATGTGCTCGACACCGCGGCGCGCGTGCGCGGGCTCTATGCCGCGGCACAGCAGGCGGCGGTGAGCGCGGGTGAGCTCACGGGTGCGCAGCTCGACCGGGCGGCCAGCGGGATCGCCGCGCGCTACGACGCGCGCAACGGCGGATTCGAGGGCGCGCCGAAGTTTCCGCAGACGATGGCGCTGGATTTTCTGCTGCGCCACTGGCGTCGGAACGGCATTCCTCGTGAGCTCGCGATCGTTCGCGATTCTTTCGTGAAGATGGCGCGCGGCGGTATCTACGATCAGGTGGGCGGCGGCTTCCATCGGTACTCGGTGGACGATCACTGGCTCGTGCCGCACTTCGAGAAGATGCTGTACGACAACGCACTCCTCTCACGACTCGGCGTGCATCTCTGGCAGGTGACGCACGATCCGGAGATCGAGCGAGTGACGCGCGAGACGTTCGACTGGGCGCTTCGCGAGATGGCGGCGCCGAATGGCGGGTTCTACTCATCGCTCGACGCGGACAGCGAAGGACACGAGGGAAAGTTCTACGTGTGGAGCGCGGAGGAGCTCGACGGGCTGCTCTACGAGAACGCGCCTGTGCTGCGCGAGCTCTGGGGAGCGAGCGCGAGCGGCAATTTCGAGAGCCAGAACATTCTGCACGTGCCGCGCTCGCCGGCGGAGATAGCTACGAAGCACGGGATCGCGCTCGACGAGCTCGAGGCACGCGCGTCGAGCGCGCGCATCACGCTCTGGTCGGCGCGCGAGGCACGCGTGCATCCCGCGCGCGATGACAAGATTCTTGCCGGCTGGAACGGTCTCATGGTGCGTGCGCTCGCGGAGGGCGCGCGCGCATTCGACGATGCACGCTGGCGCGCGGAGGCGGTGCGACACGGGGACTTTCTCTTTCTCGAGCTCGTGCGCAACGGACGCGTGATGCGCGTGCACAAGGATGGCGTGACGAAGGGCTCGGGCTTTCTGGAGGACTACGCCGCGGTCGCGCTCGCGGCGCTGTC
>DASXQD010000459.1:0-3427 GCA_036493195.1 Gemmatimonadaceae bacterium
GCTCTCCTGCACGCGGATTTCATCTCCACCCGCGCACTCGTCCAGGCACCCGGTCAGGCATATCGAATGAAAGTTGCCGTTTTCCGGATGATGATCGCCGAGAGCGAGACGATGCAGCAGCTCTTTTCGCGCTACACCCTCGCCTTTCTGAATCAGGTGGCGCAGTCCGTCGCTTGCAATCGCCTGCACTCGCTCGAGTCCCGCTGCGCACGCTGGCTGCTGATGACGCACGACCGCATCGACGGCAATCAGATTCAGCTCACCCAGGAGGCCCTCTCCTACATGCTCGGCGTGCATCGTCCGGCTGTGACGATCGCAGCGGGCGTTCTGCAGAAGGCGGGCTTCATCGACTACTCGCGCGGCCTGATCAACATCATCGATCGCCCCGGCCTGGAGGGCGCCGCGTGCGCCTGCTATCGAATCATGCGACAGGGATTCGACAATCTGCTTTGCCCGGGAGAGGCCGTGCCGGGAGCTGCGACGAGAGCTGCGACGAGAGCTGCGACGAGAGCTGCTAGTGGTGTGAGTACGCACTGAGCGCGAGTGCCGAATGCCGCCGATTAGGCTCCTTCTTCAGCGTCGCGCGGTATTCAGCGCGTGCCTCATCCGGTTTGCCAAGCACCACGAGCATGTCGCCGAGCAGCTCGCGCGATGGGGCAAGCGGCCCGGGAGATACCGCGCTCTTTTCGGTCGCATCTTCACGCGTGGCAGCTTCCCTCATTTCGCTCAACGCAGTGCTGTCCCGATGCCGGGCGAGATCGAGCCAGGCGCTCGCCGCGAGATGCTGGATGCTCACCTGCTCCGCCCAATAGCTCTCTCCATGCGCGGTGAGGCGCTGGCCTATCGCCTCGAGTGAATCGATGGACGATTGCGCCTCGCCGAAATTTTTCGTGTGTGAGGCGCCGAGTGCGCGAGCGAAGTACGTCATGGCTTCCGCGTACGGAAAGGCGCTCGCGTGGGGCTCGAGCGCCGCAGCCTCGGCCCATGCGCGCCGCTCCATGGCCCATCGTGCCGGAATCGCCGCGAGTGCGAACACGCCCGCCGATCCCGGCGCGGCACCCGTGATCGCGGTGGGATCGAAGTGCGCTGCCATCGACGGAAGCCCATCGAGAATGGCCTTCGCGTCTGCATCCCGTCCCATTTGCAGGTCGGCGTACATCGCGTAGTCGGAGGCGTGAAGGCCTTCCGCTATCGAGCCGGCACGCAGGGCGACCGCTCGCGATCGCGTGTTCGCGCGCACCGACTCCTTCCACATGCCGAGCCGCGTAAAGGTGTGCGAGGGCATGTGAAGCGCATGCGCGGCGTCGGGCGCGATGCTCGCATAGCGAAGCGCGGCCGCGCGCGCTCTGCCCGCGAGCGGAGGATAGTCGTAGCTGTGAATGATGTAGTGCGCGAGACCGGGATGATTGGGCATCTTCGCCCAGAGCGCCTCGAGAATCTCCCCCGCCTGCAATTGGTTTGCGTACGTCTTGTCCGATGGCGAAGCCGACGCGATGAGCGACAGTGCGTGGAAAATGATCGCTTCGGTATCCGCCGGCGTCCGCTTCACGAGATCGCCCATCGCGCGCTCGTACGCAGCCACGCGCGTGCGCTGATCCCTGTGCTCGAAGTCGTCGTACAACTGTCCAACGGCGCCGATATATCCGCGCTCGCGTTCGGACGCGCGAGTTGAGAATCGCCTCGCCGCGGTCACCGCCCCTCGGCCCGACTGCAGCAGCGCGATCGGCCGCTCGCCCGGTGCCACCGGATTGGTCCAGCGACTGAGCGCGATCCCCCAGTACGCCATGGCGCAGGTAGAATCCGTCGCGAGCACATCGTCAAACGCCTGGATCGATGCACCAAATTCGAACGAGTGCAGAAGCGCCACCGCGTGATCGAGCTCGCGTGCGGCGCGCGGGTTGCACGATGTCTCGAAGTGCACGGTGCCCAGTCGCTGATGCTCAGGGTGCTGCGCGAGCGCCACGGATGCATCCACGATCAGAAAGGTTGCGACGACTGCACTACACACTTTGATCATGTACCCTCCCTGCATCTCGCCATCAGCTCAGCTCAAAAACTCTCCCATGCGAATCCGCCCACCACGTAATCCAGCCGCTTCTTCAGTGGATCGAGGCGCAGGATCACCGTCCCGCCAATGCGCGGCGCGCGCCCCCGGAGGGCCACGTCATCGATCCCGTCGCCATCCTCGTCGAGCGCGCCGAGCGGGTCGTGCACCTTGAATCGCAGATCGTTCACGCGAACGGGCGTCACCTTCCCCGCCGTGTCGACGAGCGCGGCGAGCTGGTGAAAGTATTCGTAGTCTCCGGCCCACTGCGCAACGAGCACCAGCACGCGCGCCTTGCCGAAGCAGCCGACCGTCTGCGTCTTCTGCGCGTGCAGCATCTTCATGAGGCGCGGCACCATCTTCACCGTGTCATCCTGAAGCTGCGTGAGCATCGAGTCCTTCACAACGGATAGCCGTGCGCCGAGCTCGGTGCTCACCGAGTCGCGAACGCAGCTGTCGACCACCGGCGGAGTAGCGCTGTCCGTGCGCACGGCTAGCGCGACCAGTGGCGCCTTTCCCTTCGCCAGCGAGTCGACGTGCGGCGTCGATGCGAGCACGCCGACGATGCGTCCGTTCCACTGATCGAACGACTCGACGGTTGCATCGTCCTGCCCCCACGAGCCGTGCAGGCGGAAGCGATCGCCGATGCGCACGGGCGAGAGCACCTTTACCGCTTCCTGGAACGCGCGCTTCCGCTGCGGAGTCTTGAGCGGCGCATCCACGCGGCCGAGATCGACGAGCACGCGCTTGGCGCGCGACGCCGCGAGAAAATTGCGCTGCGTCTTGAGCTCGAACACGAGCGTTGCCGCGATCGAGTCCGCGAGCGGTGACAGCTTGCCCACGCGCTCGATGCTCGGCGCGCGCGCGGAATCCGTCGGCGCCGCATCGATGTGCGTCACGGCCGACGTATCGAGTGTGGGTGTGTCGGAGTCGTCGGTCGTGTCATTGTTCTGAGTCGTGTCGGCGGCTGGAGGCGCGCCGGCCGGAGCTGTCGCTACACCGCTACTGTTGCTCGCCCCGCTCTTCGCAGGCACGGCCTTGTCCGTCCTGGGGGAACATGCGGTGCCGCCCAGTGTCAGCAGAAGTGCCACGAACGTGACGGCGCCTGCCCGACGATTTTGCGCGCGAAGTTGCAATAGCATCCCCGAAAGACGGAATATTGGTGGCACGCTAGCCCTTCATAATCGCTGACCTGATCGTCATCCTCAAGCGCGACCACATCTTGCGTCGCAGCAAGGCGCCCTCTCGTCGGTCGATGTTGCGGGTGACATCGAGCGAGCGTTTTATCAATGGAATGACGATCGAACACGCCGCACGCTCCTGACGGGGCGCGCCGAATGACGTTGGAGAACGATTGATGCCTTTTCTCGAGTTGGAAGGAAA
>DASXQD010000460.1:0-7997 GCA_036493195.1 Gemmatimonadaceae bacterium
CTGCACGCGATCATGGCGTATCTCGCCACGCTGCACTGAGCGCATCGGAGACCTCCAGTGGCCACGACTGTTCCCTACCCTGCACCGACCGCCGAAACCGCCGCGCATCTCGACGCGATCTGGCACACGCCTCACACGCTCTACGGACGCCTTGCAACCGTGGATCACAAGGTCATCGGCATCCGTTATCTCGTCACGGCGTTCGTGTTTCTCGCGCTCGGCGGACTCGAGGCAGCGCTGATGCGCGCGCAGCTCGCGCGTCCGGATCTGCATCTGCTCTCGGCAGAAGCGTACAACCAGATCTTCACCATGCACGGCACCACGATGATCATCTGGTACGCCGCGCCGATTCTATCGGGGTTCAGCAACTATCTGTGGCCGCTCCTGTTCGGCTCGCGCGACATGGCGCTCCCGCGCATCAACGCGTTGAGCTACTGGCTCTTTCTCTTCTCCGGAATCTTTCTCTATTCGAGCCTGCTCGTGGGGCAGATGCCGGATCGCGGATGGTTCGCCTACGCGCCCATGACGGAGCTTCGATACTCGCCGGCGCTCAACATGGATTTCTACGCGCTGGGCATCCTGTTCATCACGATCTCCACCACGGTCGGCTCGATCAACTTCGTGGTGACGATGCTCAAGATGCGCGCGCCCGGGATGTCGATCAATCGAATGCCGATCATGGCCTGGAGCACGGCCACGATCTCGCTCATGGCGCTGTTCGCGCTCCCGTCGCTGTCGGCCGCGTGCATTTTTCTCTTCTTCGATCGCCGCCTGGCGATGCACTTCTTCGACAGCGCGCAGGGCGGCAGCCCGCTCCTGTGGCAGCATCTCTTTTGGATCTTCGGGCATCCGTGGGTCTACATCGTGGTGCTCCCCGCGATGGGCATGGCCTCGATGATCATCCCGACGTTCTGCCGGCGCCCGCTCGCAGGGTACGGCTACGTCGTGATGTCGACGATCATGACGGGGCTGATCGGGTTTGGGGTGTGGGTGCACCACATGTTCGCGACCGGGCTGCCGCCGATGGCGATGAGCTTCTTCAGCGCGGCAAGCCTGACGATCGTGATTCCGAGCGCCGTCACGGTGTTCGCGTGGATTGCCACGCTCTGGGACTCGAAGCCCGTCATGCGCACGCCCATGCTCTTTCTGCTCGGCTTCGTGCTGCTCTTCGTCATCGGCGGCGTGTCCGGTGTCATGACGGCGGCGCTTCCGTTCGACTGGCAGCTCACCGACACCTATTTCATAGTGGCGCACATCCACTACGTGCTCGTCGGGATCAACCTCTTCCCGGTGATCGCCGCGGTCTACTACTGGTTTCCGAAGATGACGGGACGAATGATGGACGAGCGCCTGGGCCGCTGGAACTTCTGGGTGATGTTCATCGGCTTCAATCTCGGATTCTTCCCGATGCACATCTCGGGAATGCTCGGCATGCCGCGCCGCATCTACACGTATCCCCACGGACTCGGATGGGATGCCGCGAACATGGTGACCAGCATCGGCGCCTACGTGTTCGCGATCGGCGTGCTGCTCTTCTTCATCAACGTCATCAAGAGTCGCCGCGACGGCGCCATCGCCGGCGACAATCCATGGGACGCGAGCACACTCGAGTGGTCGGTGTCCTCGCCGCCGCCCGAGTACAACTTCGTCGTCATACCAACGGTGCGGAGCCGCGATCCACTCTGGGAGGATCGCCTCGCCTTGCCCGAGCGCAGCTCGGTGCGCGAAGGACCCACGCTCGTGGAGGGACGCGAGACCCTTGCGACTACGCCGCTCGATGCGGAGCTCGCCCGCGTGCTGCACATGCCCGAGGACACGCTCATCCCCCTCGCGCTCGCGCTCGTGATGCTCGTGCTGTTCTACGGACTTCTGCTGCGCGCGTGGTGGCTCGCGGGCGTGGCTGTGCTCGGGCTCTACATCGTGATCAACATCTGGCTGTGGCCGAAAGCATCCGAGCCTCTCTCGGAGGAGGGCTAGCGTGGCGACGAGCTTGAGCATGGACAGTCGTCATCTGCTTCCTCCATCCACGCGGGAGCATCCGCCCGGCTGGTGGGCGATGGTGTGCCTCATCATCACCGAGGGCGCGCTCTTCGCGTATTTCCTGCTCAGCTACTTCTATCTCGCCTCGATGGCGCCGCAGTGGCCGCCCAATCACCTGCCGGAGCTGAAGCTGGCGGGTCCCAACACCATCATCCTGGTCGCGAGCAGCTTCGTGATGTGGTGGTCCGAGCGGGGAATCAAGAGCGGTGAGCAGATGCGGCTCAGGATCGGCCTGCTCGTCACCGCCATCATGGGAATCGTGTTCCTCTTCATCCAGAGCCGCGAGTATGCGGGGCTCAAGTTCACCGCTTCGTCGCATGCGTACGGATCGCTCTTCATCACCATCACGGCCTTTCACTTCGCGCACGTGGTCGTGGGCGTGCTGATGATTCTCACGACGGAGCTCCGCGCGTGGCTCGGACACTTCACCGAACGCCACCACCTCGCCGTCACGAACACCGCGCTCTACTGGCACTTCGTCGACATTGTGTGGCTCTTCGTGTTTGCCTCGCTCTATCTGTCGCCGCGCATCTGGGGGCACTCGTGACCGCGCCTCCGCTCGTCGCCGAGGATCGCCGTGAGGCAGCTGTGGCCCTCGGCGCTTTGTGGTTTGGGTTGCTTGGAGGTCCGGTCGCGTGGACGCTGCAGCTGCTCGTGGACTACCCGCTCGTCGCGCACTACTGCTTCCCCGACGCCGCGAAACGCACCATGCCAACGATAGACTCGCTGCACCTCCTCGTGATCATCGTGAGCGCGGTCGCGCTGGCGGTGGGCATCGCGGCGCTGCTCACGGCAATCCGCAGCTGGCGCGTGTCCGGAGGCGAGTTCGGCAGCGCCCGAGTGACGCTGGTGGAGGCCGCCCCGCCGCCGGGCCGCGTGCGCTTCATGGCGCTCGGCGGCATACTCGCCAGCAGCCTCACGATCATCGGCATCGCGCTGCACGGCGGATTCATCCTGACGCTCGCAACATGCCGATGATTCCGGGAACATTCCCATGCTGAGGCGCCGTCTTCAGTCCGTTGCGGAGCTCGCGATCATTCTGTTCGCACTCGCCGCGTGCAGCGCGAGAAACGAGACGTTCGCGGCGCGGCAGGTGCCGGGTGGTCACGCGAAGAACGGTCGCACGTACATGGAGGCTGCCGGGTGCGGCAGCTGCCACATGATTCCAGGCGTGGTGAACGCGCGCGGCATGGTTGGGCCATCGCTCGAGCACTTCGCGCAGCGCTCGTTCATCGCGGGGGAAGTTCCGAACACCACGGACAACCTGGTGAAGTGGATCGTGAACCCGCCGTCCATCGAGCCCAGGACGGCGATGCCCGTGCTCGGGGTGACTCCGATCCAGGCGAGAGACATCGCCGCATACCTCTATCAGCTGCGGTAGCCACGTGAAGCGATAGCGCCCCCTGTTTGACACTGCTTTTCAATCGCTCTAGCTTCCCGGCTACGTGCCGTACCGCCGCAGCAGGCTCCTTCGCTCCTCTCTCCCGCGTGCCCGTGGAAACAGCGGACTTCCTCTCGACTGTCCCCCTGCTCAGTGGCCTCGATGCCACGGAGCTCGCCAAGTTCGCCGAAGTCACGCGCGAGCGGAGCTACCCCAAGGGGAGTGTCATTCTCTTCGAGCACGATCCCGGCGACTCGTTGTTCATCGTCCGCTCCGGACGGGTGAAGGTCGTCTTGATCGGCGAGGATGGGCGCGAGGTCATTCTCGGCATCCTCGGCGTCAGCAACCATTTCGGCGAGCTCTCCCTCATCGACAGCCGTCCGCGCTCGGCGCACGTGATAGCGATGGAGGATGCGACGCTGCTCGTGCTGCACCGCGACGATTTCCGGCGACGCGTGCTCGAGTCGCCGGCGGTTGCGTGGGCGCTGCTGCAGGAGCTCTCGCGCCGCCTGCGTCGCGCGGACGAGCAGATCGGCCGCCTCGTGCTGCTCGACGTGGATGGTCGGATCGCACGGCTTCTGCTCGACGCCGCGGGCGAGAGTGGCGGCACGGTGATCGAGAAGCGGCTCACGCATCAGACGATCGCGCAGATGATCGGCGCGAGCAGAGAGACCGTATCGCGCGCGATGCGCGACTTTCAGGACCGCGGACTGATCGACGTGCAGCGCCGCCAGATCTCCGTGGCCAACCGCGAGGGGCTCGAAGCGCTGGCACGAGTCAAAGGCTGAGCGCGTGAGCGCGGCATGACGCTCACGCTCACCTTCTGGGGAACGCGCGGGTCAGTGCCGTCACCGGGTGCATCCACTGCGTATTTCGGCGGCAACACACCATGCGTGGAGCTGCGCACGAGCACGAACGCGCTCCTGATCCTCGATGCCGGCACCGGCATTCGCCACCTTGGCAGGCACCTGCTCGAGCGCGCGCGCGATAAACCGATCATCGGCGACATTCTGCTGAGTCATGCGCACTGGGATCACATCCAGGGGCTTCCGTTCTTTGCGCCGCTCTTTCTGGAGGGACACGAGTTCACGATTCGTGGCGCGCCGGAGGCCCTGAGTGGTATCGAGCACGCGTTGCGCGCGCAGATGGCGCAGGCGGTGTTCCCCGTCTCCTTCGACGCCTTCCGCGCGCAGGTGCACTTTCGCGCGCTCAGCGAGGTGGAGCGTGGGGACGGCTATACGCTCACGACGCACCCGCTGCGCCACCCCGGAGGGGCTACGGGCTATCGTATCACGAACGGAAACCCCGGTGCACCAGCGCTCGTCTACATCTCGGACAACGAGCTCGGCCAGGCCGAGGGGTACGCTTCGGCTCCGGGATGGCGGGACGCGCTCGTGTCGTTTGCGCGGAACGCATCGTTGCTCGTGCACGATGCGATGTATACGGCCGAGGAATACGAGCGGCACCGCGGGTGGGGCCACTCGCGGTACGAAGACGTCGTGGATCTCGCGCTCGACGCGGGAGTGCAGCGGCTGGTGCTCTTTCATCACCATCCGGAGCGCTCCGACACCGCGCTGAGCGAACGGGTTGCAGCATGCCAACAGCGCGCGCGCGACAAGGGCGCGCGCGTTGAGGTACGCGCTGCGACGGAGGGAACGACGCTCACCGTGTAGCCGGGAGAGAGCATGCGACGCCAACGATCCCGCTTCTGCCTGTCCGCAGCGCTTTTGGCAACGATTGTCGCGAGTGCGGCACGACTTCCGTCGCAGCAGCGCGATGCCGCTCCATTGGTCGGTGTGCTTCCCTTCACGAACGGCGTGGTTGGCGACGAGCGCGCGGCACTCAACCCGCTGGTCAGCGGCGTGCCGGAGCTTCTCCTCATCGACCTCGCGCGCAATCCCGACATTCGCATCGTCGAGCCCGCACGCGTGCGCCGCGTGCTCAACTCGCAGAAGCTCGATCCGGAGGCGCGCATCGACGACGAAGCTGCTGCGCGCATCGGACGCATTCTCGGCGCGCAGTGGGCGATCCGCGGCACGTTCACGAGCGATGGTCGCGGCGCGATTCGCCTCACCGCCTACATGTCGAACGTCGGAAGCGGCGCACCGGTCGAGCACACCGCGACTGCGGAGGGCAAACAGGCGAATCTCGCTGCACTGATCGGACAGATCGCGGAGCGTTTCAGCCGCGACATGCATCTCTCGGAGCTACCTAGGGAAAGCAGGCGCGCTCGCGAGCTGACGCAGACGGCTTCGTACGAGACGACGCTGGCGTTCGCGCGAGCGATCGAGGCGCGCGACGCCGGACGCGCGCAGCAGGCGATTGCGATGCTCAAGGAGCTCGCATCGAAACATCCCGAGTACGAGCCGGCGCGGAGCGAGCTGACGCGGCTGCACTCGGACGAGGCACGCTAGCGGAGTCAGGCGGAACGATCCTCGAGCGGTCGGCACAACCCATGCAACCGTGCTCGGGTGGCTGTTCCGTTTTCTCCGTCAGAGAGGATCGATGAGCGCATTGAAGCTTGCATCCATGGTTGCCGCGGTCGGCGCGATCGTCATCTCCAGTGCGTGCAAGAACGATCACACTGGCGACAACACCGCGAAAGGCGTCGACACGATGGTGACGAGCACCAAGGTACGTGATACAACCGTCGTGAAGTCGGATACCACGGTGCACACGGACACCGTGAAGAAGACGGATCACATTCCGGACGCGAAGAAGAAGCCGTAGTCCCGAGTCGCGTCGTGCACACTCGAGAGACTGCCGTTGCCGCGGCAGTCTTTCGCGTTTGCGAAGCTGCGTGAAGGCGATCAGCTGCCGATGGCGATGCGCGTGCCGGTTCTCGCGACGACCTTGCCGCTCTTGTCCTTCACATCGGCAGGCCAGTTGATCGCGATCGTGCTGTCGCTCGTGGAGAACATCGCCATTTTCTGATGCGCGGTGTTGCCCACGGATACGGGCATCGACTGCTGCGCGCCCTTGCTCGCGTAGAAGGCGACGACCTTCTCGTACGAGTCCGGAGTCACGTACACCTTGTAGGGAAAATTCGGATGTCCGGCGCTCGCCTCCTTCGACGCCGCGGCGTCGTACGTGGCACCGGGATACACGGGCACGGCAGCCAAGGTGAGCGCGGTTACGGTGGCAACGAGCAGGCGCGTGGCGTTGAGCATGACGGTGACTCCGCAGAAGAGAGATCGACGGCAAGATGCCGGCTCACGTGCATCCCCGCAATGATGAGTCCGCAGCTTCGCCGGCTCCCTTGCTTGGGCGGAACGCGCACTGTATCGTTCCACTCACATGGTGAGTACTCATCCCGTGAGGTAATGCGATGCCACGCCAGGCACTCGGACTGCTCCAGGGCACCGTCGATGTCCTGATCCTCAAGACGCTCAGCTGGAAACCGCTCCACGGCTACGGCATTTCGGAGTTCATCCGCCAGCAGACGAGCGGCGACCTCTCCGTCGAAGATGCCGCGCTCTATCAGGCCCTGCACCGACTCGAGCGCAAGGGGCTCGTCGATTCGGAGTGGGGCGTCTCCGAATCGAACCGCCGCGCGCGCATCTACTCGATCACGCCGGACGGCCGCAAGCAATTGCGCAGCGAAGTGGTGGAGCTGCGCCGCTACATGGCCGCGCTCTTTCGCGTGCTCGAGCCCGCGTAGCGCTTTCGCATGTCACCGACCTTTCGTTTTCCCTTTCGGTCCCGCTCGCGAATCGCTTCCGAGGTGGACGAGGAGCTCGCGTCGCATCTCGCGATGGTGGCGGCCCGCCTCAGGGATGAAGGCTGGTCGCCGCCGGACGCCGACGCCGAGGCACGCCGGCGCTTCGGGGATCTCGAGTACACGCGAGAGTACTGTCGTTCCGAGGATTTCAGACGCGAGAAGGAGAAGAGTCGCATGATCGTGCTCGAGGAGCTCCGTCACGATGTTTCGTACGCGCTGCGCGCACTTCGCAAGTCACCGGGCTTCACGCTGATCGCGCTCGCCACGCTCGCATTCGGCATCGGCGCGAACACCGCGGTCTTCAGCGTCGTGCGCGGCGTGCTGCTCACGCCTCTTCCCTTCACCACTCCCGATCGCATCGTGCGCGTGTGGTCATCCAGCAAGACGCTGGGCATTGCGCGAGGAACGTTCTCGGAGCCGGACTTTCTCGATATTCGAGCCGAGAGCCGGCTCGCCGAGAGCATCGGCGGTTATTTCTTCGCTGACAATCTCACGGGTGTCGATCTCACGGATCGTGGCACACCCGAGCGCCTGTCCGCCGCACTCGTGACGCCCGGATTCTTCGAGACCCTGCGGCCGCAGCCGCTCATCGGCCGTACGCTTTCGAGCGACGAGCATACGCCTGGGCGCAATCACGTCGCGGTGATCGGATACGGACTGTGGAAGCGCCGCTTCGCGGGCGATCCGCACATCGTCGGCGAGACGATCACGCTGAACGGCGACCCATTCGTCGTGGTGGGCGTGATGCCGCCGGAGTTCACGTATCCGGCCGCACAGACACTGGATGTCTGGATTCCTCTCTCGTACTTCGGTCCGGATGCAATTGGCCGTGCTCGCGCCGCACACTTCCTGTCG
>DASXQD010000461.1:0-4122 GCA_036493195.1 Gemmatimonadaceae bacterium
CGGCCCATCAGCTCCCCGAATTTCATGCTGGCCGGGGTGGCGTACGCGGGGTTGCCGCCGATGCACACGAGCGTGTCGACGCTCCCCGCGTTCAGCGCGTGCGCGAGCGACGTCAGCGTTGCGTTCGCGTCGCCACTGCCGAGCAGGGGCGAGCGGGCGTACGACACGGTGCGACCGGTGTTGCCGAGCGTGTCGTTGATCTGCGCGGCAAGTGCGCGCGCGCCGGGCGTGACGCGATCCCCCGCGATCACGAGACTTTTCCCCGCGTGCGCCTTCAGGTCCGCGGCAACGGCGGCGATCCACGCCGAGTTGGCAGGCTGCCCATCCAGCGCGCCGCGGAGCGATTCGAGCAGCGGCTCGATCTCCGTCGGCCGGCAGCGTAGACGATGATCCGCCGCAGCACCCGTCACGGTAAAGCCGGCTTCGGCCACGTACAGGCGATTCATGCCGGAGAGCGGCGTGCGCCGGCGATCGGCGAACTCGCGCGCGTATCGCAGAGTGAACGGCCCCGTCGCCAGGAAATCCGAGCCCACGCTCAGGATGACATCCGCCTGCTTGATGTCGTACTGCGGGATCTCCTGCGCGCTCGACGCGAAGGGCGCGTAGAAGTGCACGCGCATGTCGGGGTAGAGCGACTGCAAGCGCAGCAGCGTGCTCGCGATGAGCGGCGACGATGTCGGCTCGAGCAGGAGCGCCAGCTTCGCGCCGCGCTCGCCCACGCGCGGACGCAGCGCCGAGGGCGCCATCGCTGCGGCAAATGCGTGCCAGGTGGAGCTCGTGTTGCCGTAGCGCACTGTGCGCGCGCGATCGGGATCGTAGAGCTGCAGCACCGATGCCTGTTCGAGAATTCCGGCGGCGCCCAGGCTCGCGGGATGATCGGGGTTTCCCTCCACCTTCGTGGGGCGCCCCTCGTGCGCTTCGACCACGAGCCCGGTGGCGTAGCCATCGAGCACCATCGATGTCGCGTAGTGCAGTGGCACACCCGGCGTGACCTCCGGCGGCTGCGTCACGTATGGCAGAATCTTCTCGGCCGGAATGCGCGTGCAGCCATCGAGACCTGCGAAAGCGATGCTCGCGCCAAGGAGCTTCAGAAAGTCGCGTCGCGTCAGCTCGTCGTCGTGCGCATGCATGATGTTGCGCCTACCTGTGACAGGTGGTGCACGTCGTCAACGAGCGCACGTGATACTTCTGCACGAGCTGCGGGCCGAGCTTGCCCTGCGGGATGCGCGGCGTGAAGCCCATGGTGGTGATCGCGGACAAGGGCCGCAGATTCGGCGCCGGGTTGCGGTGACAGTCCACGCACCAGCTCATCGTCATCGGCGCGCTCTGATACACCTGCGCCATGCGGTCCACGCGGCCGTGGCAGCTCTCGCACCCGACGCCCTTGTTCACGTGGATCGCGTGGTTGAAGTACACGAAATCCGGCAGCGCATCCACGCGATTCCAGCGCAGCGGCCGGCCCGATGCGACGCTCTCACGCACGGGCCGGAATACATCGGAGCTCATCCACGCGGTGCTGTGACAGGGCACGCACACCGAGGTGGGCGGAATCCCCGCATACGATGAGCGCTCGGCCGAGTAGTGACAGTAGCGGCAGTCGATGCGCTGCGTGGTGACGTGGATGCGATGGTCGAATGCGACCGGCTGCGCCACGGGCTCGTATTGTCGCGTCGCATTCGGAGTGCGCACCCACGCCATCAATGCGACCGGCAAGCCCACGAGCGTGCACACCACGGCGATGAGCGTTGCGCGCGCCAGCGTGTTCGTCCATTGCGGGAAGAGCGCGGGCATTCGGGCTTCCGCCTAGTGCATCATCATCGATCGTCACGATCGTCGTTCCTGCCGCGCACGCCGAACGCCGCGCCCACGAGCATGGCGCCCGCGACCGCGAGCCACGGCTTTCGCTTCGCCAGCCACAGCTCCGCGCTGAATCTCTTCGCGCGATCGTCGAACGGACCGTGCGCGGCGTACGCGCCGGGTGCCGGCTCCCAGAGATTGTCGGGGCTGTCGGGATCGGCGCGAATGGTCGTCTCCTCCTCGGTGTAGTTGTGCCCGAGCATCCGGTCGATGTATCCCGGCACCACCTTCTCGCCTTCCACCGCCTTGAGCGTCGACCACGCAACGAGAAACTCACGCCCTTCATCCACGCGCACGCAGTGATGCACCGCATCCGCGCCGATCTCCGGCTGGAAGATCGGCGGCACGGGATGCGTCCTGAACGGCAGCCGGCTCTTCGCCCAGTAGAACTGCGGCGTGTTCATCGCAGGCATCTGCACCATGGTCGTGCGTACGTGGCTGCCGTCGTGAATCAGCTCGCTCAGAAGCGATTCGTGGAAGCCCATGATGGCGTGCTTCGCCGCGCAGTACGCCGACTGCAGCGGGATGCTCCGGTGCGCGAGCGCGGAGCCCACCTGGATGATGATCCCGCGGTCGCGCGGCAGCATGCGCTTGAGCGCGGCCAGCGTGCCGTGTACGTAGCCGAGATACGTCACCTCCGTCACTCGGCGAAATTCCGCGGCCGGCATCTCCTTGATCGGCGAGTACACACTCACCATCGCGTTGTTGATCCACACATCGATGGGGCCGAGCTCCTGCTCGATCGTCTCCGCCGCCTGCTCCACCGCATCCGCATCGGCGACGTCGAGCGGAAGCACGAGCGCGCGCCCGCCGAGCGATTGGACGCTGCGCTGCGCGCTCTCGAGCCGACTCACGCCGCGGGCGATGAGCGCGATGGAGCTGCCGTCGCGCGCGAATCGCTCGACGATCGCGCGCCCGAGACCCGCCGACGCTCCGGTCACCACGACTACCTCACTCACGAGCTCCTCCCGTTTCCATTCAATGCCATCTTGAGCAGATCGGCGACGTGGATCGGATGACGATCCGTGGTCTGCAGGATCTGCTCGCGACAGCTGAATCCATTGACGACGATCAGTGTGTTCGGCGGGCTCTTTCGGATCGCGGGGAGCAGCACGCGCTCGCCGCAGGCGACCGAGACGCTGTAGTGCTCGCCCTTCTCGAAGCCGAACGCGCCCGCCATGCCGCAGCATCCGGAGTCCGGCATCGTGTAGTGAACGCCCGTGCGATCGAGAATCGTCTTCTCGCACGAGAAATCGAGCATCGCCTTCTGATGACAGTGGCCGTGCACCACCGCCTCGGCCCGAAGCGTTGGCGTCTTGAAATCCGGAACTTTCTTCGCGAGGAACTCGGTGAGCAGGTACGTCTGCGCGCTGAGCCGCTTCGCGTCCTCGTCATCCGGCAGCATGTTCACGAGCTCATCCCGAAACACGGACACGCAGCTCGGCTCCAGGCCCACGATCGAGACGCCGCGTTGCACGTGTGGTCTGAGCACATCGAGAATCTCGAGCAGCATCTTCTTCGCACGATCGAGCAACCCGTAGTCGTACAGCGGACGTCCGCAGCAGAGCTCCTTGCCCGGAAGCAGCACCTGGTAGCCGGCGGCCTCGAGCACCTCGACGGCGGACTGCGCCGTGTTCGGATAAAAGTGATTGTTCCACGTGTCCGGCCAGAGAATCACGAGCGGCTTGCCGGCGTTCGCGATCGGTCTCGCCTTGAACCACGAACGGAAGGTACGGCGCGCGAACTTCGGGATGCGCCGCTCGGGCGCCATCGTCACCACCGCCTTCGCGATCGAGCGGAGCCCCGGCGTTTGCGTGAACGCGTTCGCGAGCCAGGGCGCGTACGCGGCGAGCCGCGCCCACCGGAACATGTAGCCGAAGGCGTACGCCGAGACCGGCCTGCGATGCTCCTCGAAATAGTGGGAGAGGAACTCCGCCTTGTACGTGGCCATGTCCACGTTCACGGGACACTCGCCACGACATCCCTTGCACGCGAGACAGAGGTCGAGCGCCTCCTTCACGGATTCGTCGCCCCATCCCTTCTTTAGTGGATTTCCCTCGAGCATCTCGAACAGCAGACGCGAGCGGCCGCGCGTGGAGTGCTTCTCCTCGCGCGTGACCATGTAGCTCGGACACATCGTGCCGCCGTCGTGCTTTCGGCACACTCCCGTGCCCACGCAGCGGTTCGCCGCCATCGCGATGCTGCCGCGATCCTTCGGAAACGCGAAGTGTGTAGCGGGCTCCCACGGATGATAGTTGGTGCCCC
>DASXQD010000462.1:0-3104 GCA_036493195.1 Gemmatimonadaceae bacterium
ACGAACAGCATCGCGCACACGATCCCGAGCGGGGAGCCCACCACGCGGATGCCGAGGTCGAGCAGCGTCCCGCCAACGAGTGTTTGTCGCCCGAGCACCAGGAGCAACGCAATGCCCGCCACCGGATGCGGAATCAACAACGGGAGATCGATGAGGGCCGCCACGAGCGCACGTCCGCGGAACTGGCGCCGCTCCAGCAGAAACGCGAGCGGCGTTCCCCCCAGAATCGCCAGCGCGGTGGCACTCGTCGCCGTGAGCGCCGTCAATGCGAGCGCGTTTCGAAGCTCGACATCCGTCGTCAGATGCCGGAGGCCATCCACACCGCCGGCGCCGATCAACCGGGCGATCGGCGCAACCAGAAAGAGCAGGAACATCGAGCCGCAGAACGCGGCGATCACGCTGGCCGCGCGGTGCGCCTTTCGCATGGAGCCAAGCTAGCCGCGAACAAAGCTCACGCAAGACTCGCAGAAACCGCGCGCATTCACCATCGTAGAGTGACAGCGGTTCCTCATCTACATCCGGAGCTTCGTTCCTTGGCAGAGCCAGCGATCGACATTCAGCAAGTTCGAAAATCGTTCGACGGCCACGTCGCGGTACGAAACCTCTCGCTTCAGGTGCCTTCCGGAACCGTCTACGGCCTCCTCGGCCCCAACGGCGCCGGCAAGACCACGACGATCCGCATGATCCTCGACATCATCGAGCCGGACTCCGGCGCGATCACCATCTTCGGCCACTCCAGCATCCACGGGCGCGATGGCAATCGCATCGGCTACCTCCCCGAGGAACGCGGCCTGTACAAGAAGATGCAGGTGCGTCGCGTGCTCCGCTTTCTCGCCGAGCTCAAAGGCGTGAGCGGGCGTGACGCGGACAAGCGCATCGAGCTCTGGCTCGAGCGCCTGTCCCTCACCGGCGCCGACAAGGATTGGGGAGACGCGAAAGTCGAGGAGCTCTCGCGCGGCATGCAGCAAAAAGTGCAGTTCATCGGCGCGCTGATTCACGATCCCGACCTGATCATCCTCGATGAGCCGTTCAGCGGTCTCGACCCGATGAACGCGCAGGCGCTGAAGGACACGATCGTCGATCTGCGCCGCGAGGGACGCACGATCATCTTCAGCACGCACGTCATGGAGAACGCCGAGCGCCTGTGCGACGCACTGTGCATCATCGCGAACGGCGAGAAGGTGCTCGATGGCTCCGTCGCGGCCGTCAAGGCCGATCACGGCGGGCAGTACATCGCCGTCGTGCTCGGAGAGGAGCGCTCCCCCGTGATCAACGACATCTTTGCCGACCGCTCACTCGTGACTACTCTCGATGATTCCAACCGCACCGTGGAGATCGAGCTTGCTCCCAATGCGAGTCCCCAGCTCCTGCTTCGCAGACTCATGGACGCAGGCGCTCTCATCGAGCGCTTCGAGCTGGTCCAGCCGTCGCTGCACCGCATCTTCATCGATACGGTGGGCGCCTCGGGCGTCGAGCCGGGGATGAGCGGACATGGGTAAGCTCTTCGCGATCATCAAGCGCGAGTACCTCGAGCGCATACGCTCGAAGTGGTTCATCTTCAGCACCGCGCTTGGCCCCATCTTTTTCGGTGTCCTCGTCATCGTCCCGATGGTGATCTCGAGCCGGACCAAGCCGTCGCCCGATCTCTCGCACATCGTCATCCTCGACGTCACGGGCACGCAGCTCGGGGTTCGTGTCGCGGGCGAGCTCGCGGGCGGCATCTCGGCCAACGAGCCCTCGCGAGCTGTAGTTCGTGCGGTCGCGTCGCCCGAGCTGGCGCAGGCGGAGAGCACCGCCACGCGTGAGGTCATGCGCACGCAGAATCCGATGATGGGCTACCTCGTGCTCGACTCTGCCACCCTCGACGGCAAGAGCGAGCGATACGCCGGCCGCAACGCCTCCGCGCTCGTGGACGTGAAGGAGATCGAGGGCGCCGTGCAGCGCAGCCTTCTCGCGCAGCGGCTCGAGCACGAGGGGTTGCAGCCCTCGCGCATCAAGGCGCTCACGGACGTGAATCTGGACATGACATCCGAGCGCCTGACCGAGCGCGGGCGCGAAGCAGGCGGGCTCGCGAGCGCACTCTTCTCGTACGTGCTCGCGTTCGTGCTCTACATGATGCTCGTGATCTACGGGCAGCAGATCCTGCGCGGGGTGATGGAGGAGAAGACAACGCGGGTGGCCGAGGTCGTGATCTCGAGCGTGTCGACGGACGCGCTGCTCGCCGGAAAGGTGATCGGCGTGGGCGCAGCGTCGCTTACGCAGATGGTGCTCTGGACGCTCTCCAGCTTTCTCGTGTACAAGGGGCGGGGTGCAATCCTGGCGGGCTTCGGCGTGCCCAACGTTCAGTTTCCGCTGCCCCACATCGGCTTCACGGTCGGCCTGCTCCTGCTGATCTTCTTCGTGTTCGGCTTCATCTTCTACGCCGCGCTCTTCGCCGCCATGGGCTCGACGGTGACGAACGAGCAGGATGTGCAGCAGGCGTCGATGCCGGTGATGCTCCTGCTCATCGCATCGATCGTGTTCGTGCAGCCGATCCTGCTCGATCCCACGAGCTCTTTTTCGAAGGTGATGTCGTGGCTCCCCTTCTCGGCCCCCATCCTCATGCCGCTGCGCATGACGATGATCCAGGTCTCGGGGGTCGAGATTGCGGGCACGCTCGCAGGACTGCTCGGGGGCTGCCTGATCGCGACGTGGCTCGCCGCGCGCATCTATCGCGTGGGGATGCTGATGTACGGGAAGCGGCCGAGCTTTCGCGAGATGGGGCGGTGGGTGCGGCGCTCCACGTAATCGCGCCCCGGATAGCTCACGACCAACCGTTCGTCGCGGCCGGCGCACGGGTCGCCGCAAACACGTTGTCGATCGCGCCAGGATACGCCACTGTGATCGCGGCCCGAGCGGAGCAGAGTCGTGCGTGTTTCTGTCCTTGCGTCGATACGAGCGCGTGTCATTGCGATGATGGTGATCGTGCCGGCCGCGGGAGCTCCGGCCAGGCTCCGTGCGCAGGTCATCTCGAATGACACCGTCGGCAGCTGCTGGAGCTATGAGACAGCCGACGCGCACTTTCAGGTGCAGGTCGTTGCGCGCGGATTGAGCGTTCCGGTCTC
>DASXQD010000463.1:0-8574 GCA_036493195.1 Gemmatimonadaceae bacterium
GAGCGTTGCTGCGATGTCGCACAGTCGATTAGCGTCAAGGCGACGTGTGCACGAGTCTGTTCAGTGAACTCGAGGAACGACGATGGTATTCGGGCACCATGCCGATATCTCCGCGCACGACGGAGGAGGTCCGCTTCTCGATCGTGTCCATGACATCGCGAGCTCCATGCGTCGATCGTGCGCCGCCGCCATCGTGCTCGTGCTCGTGCTGCACGCGCGCGCGCTCCCGGCGCAGGCACAGGATACGGTTGCATCGCCGATCGAGCTCAAACGACTGAGTGTCGAGCAGCTCATGCAGATCAACGTCACTTCGGTTTCCCGGCAGCCGGAAAAGCTCTCCGAAGTCGCCTCGGCGATTCAGGTGATCACGAACGATGAGATTCGCCGGTCGGGCGCGACGAGTGTCCCCGAGGCCCTGCGACTCGCGCCGAATCTCCAGGTCGCACAGGTGGGTGCGCACCAATGGGCGATCACCGCGCGCGGGTTCAACAGCACCACGGCGAACAAACTCCTGGTGCTCGTGGATGGTCGCAGCGTGTACACGCCGCTCTTCTCGGGCGCATTCTGGGACATTCAGGATGTTCTGCTCGAGGACGTCGAGCGCATCGAAGTCATCAGCGGCCCCGGTGGCGCCGTGTGGGGCGCGAATGCCGTGAATGGCGTGATCAACATCATCACGAAGAGCGCGAAGGATACGCGCGGGCTCTACGCCGAAGCTGGTGGTGGCTCCTCGCCGAACGGCTTCGGCGCCGCGCGCTACGGCGGCGCGATGGGCGCGCACACCTCCGTTCGCGCCTACGGCCAGTTCTTCGATCGCGACAACGAGGACTTCACCAATGGCGTCGATGCCGCAGATTCCTGGCGCATGGGCCAGGGCGGCCTTCGCCTCGACGCGCAGCCATCCATGCGCGACGCGCTGATGATCAAAGGGGATGCCTACGGCGGCAATGAGCGCGTGCCGACCGGCGGCACATCCACCGCGGGCGGAGGCAGCGTCACGACACGCTGGACTCGCACCGTTTCGCAAACGTCCGAGGCGTCGCTGCAGCTGTACTACGATCACGCGCAACTGTCCAATCCCGAGCCGGCCAGCCAGTTCGCGCCATTCGGCACCCTCAAGGACGAGCTCGACACGTACGATCTCGATCTCGAGCATCACTTTGCGCTCGGCACCCGCAACCGCGCCATATGGGGTCTCGGTTATCGATTCACTCACGATCTCGTCGACAACTCCCCCTCGCTCGGCTTCTCTCCGCGACGGCTCGATCACAGTCTCGTGAGCGCCTTCGTTCAGGACGAGATCTCGCTCGCACAGTCGCTATACCTCACTCTCGGCACGAAGGTCGAGCACAACGACTACACCGGCTTCGAGGTAGAGCCCACCGCTCGCGTGCGGTGGAGCTTCGCGCCCACGCAGATGCTGTGGGGTGCCGTCTCACGCGCGGTGCGTACCCCATCGCGCGTCGAGCGCGACATCGCGGAGCCGACCGAGCCGCCGATGATTCTCGCCGGGAACGAGGACTTCGAATCGGAAATTCTCGTTGCGTACGAGCTTGGCTATCGCGTGAACGCCGGCACGAGATTCTCTGCGTCAGCCGCGGCCTTCTACAATCAGTATGATGACCTCAGAAGCCTGAGCTTCACTCCAGCGACGATCATCCCGCTGTTCTTCTCGAACAATCTCGCGGGCGAGACGCACGGGCTCGAGCTCAGTGCGACATGGCAAGCCGCGAGCTGGTGGCGTCTGCGCGCGGGGATGGACGTGCTCAAGGAGCGGCTGCACGTGATTGCCGGCGAATCGGACATCAACCATGCGCTGAACGAGACCGCAGATCCGGAGCGCCAGTTCTCGCTGCTGTCCTCCTTCGACCTGCCGCGCCATCTCGAGCTCGACATCGATCCTCGCAACGTCGACAAGCTGTACAACAACAACAACGGTGTCGTCGGCACGGTGCCGGGCTACACGGAGATGGACGTGCGGCTCGGCTGGCATGCCAGCGAGCAACTCGGCTTCTCGATCGCCGGACGGAATCTGCTGCACGCTCATCACGTCGAGTTCGGAGCTCCGGATGCGACCCGCGAGGAGATTTGCCGCTCGGTGTACGCCAAGGTGACGTGGCGATTCTGACCGTGGGTCGATCGTCCACGGGCCATTCCAGAATGGTGCGCGCGCTCGTGCTCGTGCTCGGACTCGCGTCGATCCTTGGGCTGAGCGTGTCTGCGCAGGGCGCGACGCCGTCACGAGAGTATCAGGTGAAGGCCGTGTTTCTGTTCAACTTCGCGCAGTTCGTGGAGTGGCCGCCCGCCGCGTTCTCCGAGGAGAACGCTCCGCTGGCCATCTGCGTACTCGGTGATGATCCCTTCGGATCGTATCTGGATGACGTCGTGCGCGGCGAGCAGGTGAACAGCAGAAGGTTGACGGTCCAGCGCTTTCGCTCTCCTGACGACATCAAGGGGTGCCAGGTGCTGTTCGTCAGCAAATCCCAGAACAGGAATCTCGAGAAGGCACTCGCCGCCGTGAAAGGCATGGACGCGCTCACGGTGAGCGACGCGGACGACTTCGCGGAACGAGGCGGGATGATTCAGCTCGAGACCCAGAACGGAAAGATTCGACTCAGGATCAACGTCGGTGCCGCCAAGTCCGCGAGCCTGACCATCAGCTCCAAGCTGCTGCGGTCCGCCGAGATCGTGGCGAGTCGGGGGGACTGACGCATGCCGTTGCGCAACGTGCCCATCAAGCGAAAGCTGATGTTCATGCTCATGTTCACGAGCGGAGTGGTCGTGCTTCTGACGTGCGGAGCCTTCTTCGGCTACGAGCTGCTCACTTTCAAGGACAGGACCGTTCAAAGTCTGGCGACACTCGGTGAAGTGATCGCGGCCAACAGCACGGCCTCGCTGGCCTTCGACAATGAAGACGATGCGAGCGAAGTCCTCTCGGCGCTCAGGGCGCGGCCGCAGATCGTTGCGGCGGCGCTCTACGATCGCAATGGGAAACTGTTCGCGCGTTATCCCAAGAGCCGATCGAAGAATGCCTACGCCGCCACGCCGGGCAGCGATGGATTCCGCGACGACGGTGCGTACCTCGCCGGCTATCTGCCCGTCGTGCAGGGCGACAACATGCGCCTCGGCACACTCTATCTCGCGTCGTCGAAGCAGGCCACCTACGACCGACTCACGCAATACGCCTGGCTCGCGGCGGCGGTCATGCTCGTGTCGCTCGTTGTCGCGTACCTGCTGTCGTCCCTGGTTCAGGGGCACATCTCGCGGCCTCTGCTCGCTGTGTCGCAAACCGCAAAGGCAGTTTCGGCTCGAGGCGACTACTCGGTTCGTGCGACCAAGACCGGAGACGACGAGCTCGGAATACTCACGGATGCGTTCAACCACATGCTCGACCAGATCGAAACGCAGGACCGGACGATACGCGAGAGCCACGAGCGGCTGAATCTCGCGCTGCGAGCGTCGCGTGTGGGCACCTGGACTCTGGATCTCGCTCGCAATTGCATCACGCTGGACGAGTTCGCGAATCCGCTCTTCGGCTTCCCGGCGGGAGAGATCACGGCGGATTTCGACCAGTTCATCGAGCTCGTGCATCCCGACGATCGCGCTCGTGTCGAGCGGGAGCTGCGCGGCGGTGGAGCGGCGGGAGGCAGCTATGAGAGCAGCTTTCGCGTGATCTGGCCAGGCGGCGCCGTACGCGATCTCTCGGTGCGTGGCAAGGTGATTCGCGGCGCGGGGAGCGCGGTCGCGCACATGACCGGCATCATCGAGGACACGACGGAGCGGAAGCTCGCGGAGGTGCGGTTGAAGCGACTCCTCCTCGAGCTGGAGCGAAGCAACAAGGAGCTCGAGCTCTTCGCGTACGTCGCCTCGCACGATCTGCAGGAGCCGCTGCGCATGGTCTCCAGCTACACCCAGCTGCTGGAGCGGCGGTACTCGGACAAGCTCGATCAGGATGCGCGCGACTTCATCGGCTATGCGGTGGACGGAGCGAGCCGGATGCAGCGCCTGATCAACGATCTGCTCGAGCTCTCGCGCGTGAGCACGCGCGGCAAGCCGCTCGAGCGAACGGATGTGGGCGAGATTCTGAACGACGTTCGCGCGAACCTCACCGTCGCGATCGGGGAAGCCGGCGCGCTCATCACGAGTGATCCTCTGCCAATCGTTCCAGCGGATCCGGGACAGCTCGGGCAGCTGTTGCAAAATCTCGTCGGCAACGGAATCAAGTTCCGCAATGGAGCGCGTCCCATCGTTCACGTGAGCGCGGTGGAGGCCGAGCATCACTGGGAGTTTTCCGTGCGCGACAACGGCATCGGCATCGAGCAGCAGTACTTCGAAAGAATCTTCCTGCTGTTTCAGCGCTTGCACGACAAGGGAGAATACTCGGGCACGGGAATCGGCCTCGCGCTCTGCAAGCGGATCGTCGAGCGGCACGGCGGCAGAATCTGGCTGGAATCCAGTCCCGACAAGGGCTCGACGTTTTTCTTCACGATTCCCAAACTCGCGTCTACGGGAGCCACATGACGACCGTGTTCGAAGGACGTCCAGTCGAGATCCTGCTGGTGGAGGACAATGCGGGCGACGTGAGGCTCGCGCGCGAGGGGCTGCGCGAGTGCAAGCTCCTCAACAATCTCAGCGTCGCGAGCGATGGCGTGAAGGCGCTCGCCTTTCTTCGGCGAGAGGGCGAGCACGCGCAGGCTCCGCGTCCCGATCTCATCATGCTCGACCTCAACCTGCCACGAAAGGATGGCCGTGAAGTGTTGAGAGAGATAAAGGAAGACGAAGAGCTCCGGCGCATCCCTGTTGTGGTGCTCACTACCTCCAAGGCCGAAGAGGACATCCTGAAGTCGTATTCCCTGCACGCCAACTGCTACGTCACCAAGCCGTTGGCGATCGAGCAGTTCATCACCGTGGTGCAGGCGATCGAGACGTTCTGGTTCACGATCGTCAAGCTTCCCCCCCGGTAGCGGGAGATAACGGCAATGCTGCGAATCGGACTCGTCGAAGACAACCCCGGAGATGCGCGTCTCATTCAGGAGATGCTGCGCGAGCCGCCGATTTTGCAGTTCCGTCTGACGCATTCCACGCGCATGGATCAGCTGTTCGAGAATCTGGATCGCGAGCCGATCGAGGTGCTGCTGCTCGATCTCGGGCTGCCGGACAGCCAAGGGATGGACACGTTTCATCGGATCAACGACCGTCTGCCCGATCTACCGATCGTGATCTTCAGCGGTGCTGACGATGAACAGCTCGCGTCGATCGCCGTCTCGTCGGGCGCGCAGGATTATCTCGTCAAGGGACGCATCAACAGCTTCCTGCTCAAGCGTGCGATTCGCTACGCGATGGAGCGCAAGCGCGCAGAGGAAGAGATCCGGCGGTTGAATCGCGAGCTCGAAGGGCGTGTTGCGGAGCGCACTGCACAGCTCGTGCGCGCCAACAAGGAGCTCGAAGCGTTTTCGTACTCCGTGTCACACGATCTGCGCGCGCCCCTTCGCCACATCGAGGGCTATGTGACGCTGCTGCAGCGGGCGACGAAGGGCATACTCCCCGCCAAGGCAGAGCGCTACCTCAACACGATCAGCGCCTCCAGCGTGGAGATGGGGAATCTGATCGATAATCTTCTCGCGTTCTCGCGCATGGGCGCCGAGCAGATGACCGAGACGCCCGTCGATCTCACGATGCTCGTGGGCGAAGTCGTGCGGAATCTTCAGATGGCCACCAGCGATCGCGACATCACCTGGAGACTTTCGCCGCTGCCCACGGTCGTGGGGGATCTCTCGATGCTCAGGCAGGTGCTCGCGAATCTCGTCGGCAACGCGGTCAAGTATTCGAAGAAGCGCGAGCGCGCGGTGATCGAGATCGGCATGGCTGGCGATGAGGGCGATCGCGCCGTCATGTTCGTGCGCGACAACGGCGCGGGATTCAACATGCGCTATTACGACAAGCTGTTCGGCGTCTTCCATCGCCTGCACTCTCCCGATGATTTCGAAGGCACCGGAATCGGACTCGCCACGGTGAGGCGGATCATCGATCGGCACGGCGGCCGGACGTGGGCGGAGGGCGCAGTGGATGAGGGCGCGACCTTCTACTTCACACTGCGGGTTGCGCCGGCCCTCGTGACTTCACTTTCCATATCCCAATGACGCTCACTCCGGAGCTGGTCCACGCCCCCCTCGCCGCAGCTGCGACGCCGGAGGCTGCGTCGGGAGATGCGCCTCTGGCGAATGGCCCTGTGCGCCTGCTGCACCTCGAAGACAATCCGAACGACGCAGAGCTGATCCATGACCGACTCGAGGTTGCGGGGCTCGCGCGCGAGATCGTCTGGGTGAACAACCGTCTTGGCTTCGAGGAGGCGCTGGGCCAGGGCACGTACGAGATCATTCTCTGCGATTTCAATCTTCCGGACTACGATGGCATCTCCGCGCTGAGCGTCGCCCGCGCGAGACAGCCGGACGTGCCGGTAATCGTGATCTCGGGATCGCTCAACGAGGAGGAAGCGGTCAAGTGCCTGCACCTGGGCGCAACGGACTATCTGCTGAAGCAACGTCTCGAACGTCTGCCGAACGCCGTGCGCCGGGCGATCATCGGATCCGAGGAGCTTCGCAAGAGGAAGCAAACGGAATCCGAGCTGCGCGCGAGCGAAGAGAGATTCCGCCTGCTCGCGCATCACAGCCGCGACGGATTCTGGTTCGTCGGACTGAAACCACAGCGCGTGCTCTACGTGAGCCCGGCGGTGGAGGCGATCTGGGGCCGCACCGCTGCCGAGTTCTACGGCGACATCGACGCGTGGTGGCACGGCATCGATCCATCGGATCTCGCTCGTGTGCGCGCGGCCTGGGAAGCGTGTGCCGATGGCCAATCCCCGCGATTCGAGGAGGAATTTCGCGTCATTCGCCCCGATGGCTCTGTGCGCCTGGTGGCTAACGCAGGCACTACGATTCTCGATGGCGAGAGTGGCAGCTCGCACATGAGCGGATTGGTTCGCGACGTCACGGAGCGCACGCAGCTCGAGCTGGAGCTCAGGCAGTCGCAGAAGATGGAGGGAATTGGGCAGCTCGCAGGCGGCATCGCGCACGATTTCAACAATCTGCTGACGGTGATCCAGGGGAACAGCGATCTCGCCCTCGACGGGTTGGACCCGTCCTCGCCCTCGTACGCGGACATCTGCGAGATCAAGCGCGCGGCGATGTCGGCGGCGGCGCTCACGAAGCAGCTGCTGGCATTCGGCCGCCGTCAGGTGCTGCAGCCACGTCCGATCGAGCTTCGCGCGGTCACGCTCGATATCCAGAACATGCTGAGCCGTCTGATCGGCGACAACGTCGAGCTGGTGCTGAATCTCGATGACGCCGCGGGTTGCGTGCTTGCCGACCCGGGGCAGATCGAGCAGGTCATCATCAATCTCGTCGTGAATGCGCGCGACGCGATGCCGGATGGTGGACGCATCACGATCTCGACCAAGACTGTGCCACATCGGCTGCGAAACGCCGGCGGGGTGGCTTCCGGCGTCTGCGAGCGACTTCTCGTGGCGGACAATGGTGTGGGGATGGACAGCGCGACGCGCGATCGGATTTTCGAGCCGTTCTTCACGACCAAGCCCGTCGGGCAGGGCACCGGTCTCGGGCTGTCGACCGTGCACGGGATCGTCAAACAGTCCGGCGGGGAGCTGCACGTGGCGACGGCGCCCGGAAAGGGAACCTCGTTCACGATCTACTTTCCGCAGGTATCGACGGCCGCGGTGGCCGAGCCGCAGCAGTCCGCATCACGCAGTGCGATCGGCTCCGAGACGATTCTCGTCGTGGAAGATCAGCCCGCACTGCGCGAGCTGGTGCGCCGGGTGCTCGAGCAGAAAGGCTATCGCGTGCTCGAGGCATCGAACGGCGAGCAGGCCGTTCGCGTGGCCGAGAGCGCGGGTCGCGCGATCCAGCTCGTGATCACGGACGTCGTGATGCCGGGGATGAACGCGCGCGCGATGGCCGAACGAATTCGCGGGATATGGCCTGCCGTGCGAGTGCTCTACATGTCCGGCTATCACGACGACGACGTGATGCTGCAGAGTCTCGCCACATCCAAGGTCGATTTTCTTCAGAAGCCGTTTCTGCCGTATGATCTGGCGGAAAAGGTACGCATGGTGCTCGAGCGCGCCTGAGCTGCGCCGCTAGTCCAGCGGATCGGGCGCGCTGACGGCTGCCATCGCAGTCTCGCGCGTGCGTCCCATCTCGCGATACGCGTAGACGACCGGCGGCGGCACTCCATCGAGCATCGCGTCGATGATCGCGCGATCGGAGGTGAGCGTACACACGGGATCCGTGCGCGCGGCATCACCGGTGAGGGCGAATGCCTGACACCGGCATCCGCCGAAGTCGACGTGCTTGCGCGGGCAGCTGCGACACGGATCCTTCATCCACTCGTCACCGCGGAAGGCGCGGAATGCGCTCGACTCCTCCCAGATCCAGCGCACGCTCCGATCGCGCACGTTGTCGAAGGTGAGGGTCGTGATCTGTGACGCCGCGTGACAGGGCATCGTACGCCCGTCAGGCGCTACGACGAGATAGAAATTCCCCCAGCCGCCCTGACATG
>DASXQD010000464.1:0-4989 GCA_036493195.1 Gemmatimonadaceae bacterium
CACGCATCGGGGATGCTCGAGGGCAAGTACACCGAAGACACCGTGTTCGCGGAGAACGATCATCGCCGCCATCGCCCGCGCTCGTGGCTCATCAACGGCGTCAAGAAAGTGCGCACGCTCGACTTCCTCACCAGGCGCATGACGCTCGGGCAAGCCGCGCTCACGTGGCTCTTGGCCGAGCCGCGCGTCGTGTCGACGCTGCCCAACATCTACGATGACGAGCAGCTCGCCGAGTTCGCGGCCGCGAGCGACCTCGGCGATCTCACGAGCGAAGAGATGGCGCGCATTGCGGAGCTCAACGAAACGAACTTCGGCGTGCAGGACGAGTCGTTGAGCTACAAGGGAACGATGAAACGCGAGGATGCGCCTCAGCCCGCAGAGGCCGCGCGTTGATCCACCCCTGGCACGGCCTCTCGGCCGGATCACATCCTCCCGAGAAGGTCACCGCAGTCGTAGAGATCCCGAGTGGCAGTCGAAACAAGTACGAGCTGGACAAGGAGTCGGGACTTTTTCGCCTCGACCGCGTGCTCTATTCGGCCGTGCACTATCCTGCCGACTACGGATTCATTCCGCGCACGCTCGCCGAGGACAACGATCCGGCGGACATTCTCGTGCTGCTCAACGAGCCGACATTCCCGGGCTGCCAGATCGACGCGCGACCGATCGGCTGCCTCCGCATGTCGGATCGAGGAGAGCCGGACGACAAGATTCTCGCGGTGCCGAGCAACGACCCATTCTACGAGGAGTACTTCGACATAGCGGACATCCCGCAGCACTATCTGCGCGAGGTCGAGCACTTCTTTCACATCTACAAGGATCTGGAAGGGAAGCGCGTGCAGACGATCGGGTGGGAGCAGGCGCCCTACGCCATGCAGGTCATACGCGATTCGCAAACCCGGTATGATGAGCGATACGTGGTTCGAAGCGGTCCCTAGATGATGGCACGACGCAAGCGCGGCCACATCATCCACAGCCGACTCGCCGCTCTGGTCAGTGCGGACCCAGCCGCGCGCCGGCGAGTTCGCGCGCTGCGCCGCGCGCTCTCCGGCGCCACACGATGCACCTTTCTCGTGCAGAACGATCCCGATCCCGACGCGATTGCGTCCGCGCTCGCGCTGCGGCGCACGCTGGGATTTTCCGCTGCGCGCTCGCCGATCGTCACCGTGGGCCAGATCACGCGTCCGGAGAACCAGCGATTGATCGCCGAGCTGCACGAGCACGTGCGCCACGTCTCGAAAGAACGGCTGCCGCTGCTCGCACCGCTCGTGCTGGTGGACGTGCAGCCGCCGTACTTCGGCGACGGGCTGCCGGATGTGGCTGCGGTGATCGATCACCACCCCACCACGGACTCGTATCGCGCGCGCTTCCGAGACGTGCGCACGAATTACGGCGCGAGTGCGACGATGGCGGCCGAATATCTGCTGGCGGCAAACGCGGACGGCGTGACGACGAAGCTCGCGACGGCGCTGCTCTACGGGATCATCACCGACACCAAGTCGCTCTCGCGAGCGGCCAGCGATGAAGACCTGCAGATGTTCGCGCTCCTCTTCGCGCGCGCCGACCACGTCGCGCTCAGGCGCATCCAGCATCCGATGTACCGGCCGCTCGCGCTGCGCCGATTCGGCGTTGCGCTGGAGCACGCGCGCGTGCGCCAGGGACTCGCGTATCTCCACCTCGGACTGCTCCCGGCGGATCAGGAGCACATCGTCGCGCAGCTTGCGGAGTTCTGTCTCGGCATGGCGGGCGCCGAGATCTCCGCGGTGTCGGGCGTGTTCGGCGGAAAGTTCGCGATGAGTCTGCGCTCACTTTCGCCGAACGCAAAGCTCGGCGAGCGGATTCGCAAACGCTTCAGCGCGTTCGGCAGCGCCGGCGGACATCCGATGATGGCGAAGACCGTCGTGCCGCTGGTCGAGTGGAAGAAGGCGCACCCGTTCAGGAGCCAGGAAGGGCTCGGGCGCACGATTCGGCGAGAGCTCGTCAAGGCGCTCACCGAGAGCAGATGACCGGAGGGGATCGCGGCGTTCCGGCGCTGCAGATCACACCGCCGCCTCGCGGCGGGCTCACCGCGCCGTCGAATCTGCGCCAGAATCTCCCCTCCGAAGCCGTTCGCCAGAAGCACAAGCGCATCGTCATCTGCGCCGATGGAACGTGGAACAGCACCAAGGCGACGGACGCGGTGGGCAGCTCGGCGACGACGAACGTCTGGCTCACCTATCAGATCGTGAAGCCGAACGCGAACGACGGAACGCCGCAGCTCGCGTACTACCATCCAGGCGTCGGCACGGGTGGCTTCATCGACCGCGTGATCGGCGGCGCGACCGGCTACGGACTCAATCGGAACATCCAGGAGTGCTATCGGTTTCTGATCGATCACTACCATCCTGGCGACTACGTCTACTTGTTCGGCTTCAGTCGCGGCGCGTACACGGTGCGCAGCCTCGCGGGACTGGTGCGCAACTGCGGCGTCATCAATCCCGAGAAGCTTCCGATCGGCAAGAGTCTCGACGAGACGGTGCGCGAGGCGTTCAAGCTGTATCGGAAGCGCGGCGATGCGACGGCGCCGAGCGCGCAGATGTCGGTGGATTTCCGCACGCAGCACTCGCATCCGGATTTCCGCATCCCGTGCATAGGCGTCTGGGACACCGTGGGCTCGCTCGGCATACCGGTGGGACTGCTCGGCCGTCTCACGTCACACCTCGTCGGCTTCCACGATGTGACGCTCAGCAGCTGGGTCGACTGCGCGTTTCACGCGGTGGCGGTGGACGAACGGCGGCGCCCCTTCGTGCCGACGCTCTGGCTGCAGCAGGCGAGCGCGCGGGAGCATGGACAGCGCATCGAGCAGCGTTGGTTCACGGGCGTGCACTCGGATGTGGGCGGCGGCTATCCGTGGGCGCAGCGCGGCCTCGCGACGCTGGCGCTGCGGTGGCTGATCGATCGCGTGACGAGCGCCTGCCGTCTCGAGCTCGACGCTTCGGCGCTCGAGAGTGCACCGCCGAGCGAGAGTGCGCTGCACGACTCGCTGTCGTTGTGGTACCGGCTGTGGGCGCCGGCGAACCGCACGATCGATGGCGGCCTCGGACACCACGGCGCTCGCGATGACATGCGCATCACGGACGAGTATATCGACGAGTCCGTGGGCAAGTGGCGCGCGAAATACACAACGGCGCCGATGCCGGTTGTGAACAGGCCCTACGTTCCCGCCAACGTGCTCGAGTACGAGGAACGAATCGAGGAGCAGGCGGCGACGCCGCCGGTGCAGGCGCCCGACTATCCGCCGGACTTGCGGGAGACAGCGCTGCCGCGGGAGTCGCCGTGACAACTACGGGTGCGTGGCACAGAGAGCCCGTAATCGATCGACCCGCACGCTCGGACTCAGCCGGAGAGGTTCGATGGCGTTGGCAGGTTGCCGGAGAGATTAGATGGATTGCTCGTCCGAGTCGACGATGACGTGGGAATTCGCACACCGGCAGACGCGCGCGCGAGCAGAACCGAAAATCGCGCGCCAACATCGTCCGCGCTTTCGACTCGAATCTCGCAGCCCATGCCGCGAAGCAGTTGTCGGCTGATGGCTAACCCCAGGCCGATTCCGTTCGTCGTTCGCGTGAGAGCAGAATCGACCTGCGTGAAGGGCTCGAAAATTGTCTCGAGCTGATCATGAGGAATGTGACGACCGGCATCGGCCACCGACACGAGAATCCCATCGGGAAGCGACTGCAACGCGACGGTGACCAAGTCCCCTGCGCTCGACCGCCCGATCGCATTCGCAAGCAAATTGATGACTGACTGCCTGAGCTTTTGCGCATCAGCCAGAATCGTGATGCGCTGCTCCGAATCAAGGCTGGATGGGTGATCCGTGCTGCGGTCGATGTTCGCGATCCGGACACTCTTGGCGTCAGCCAGAGGCGTGACGGCGCTCAGGGCGTCGTTCAGGAGCGGCTGCAGCGCGACTGGTGCTATGTGATAGGTGTAGTGACCGCGCTCAATGGAGGCGAAGTCGAGGATGTCGCCGATTATTCCCAGCAAATGTTCCTCACTGCGCCTGATGCGGGCCAAGTCGAGCCGCTGCGCCTCCGTAATGGGCCCGCGCACTCCGAGCTCGATCAGCTGGGTGTAGCCGCGAATGGCATTGAGGGGGGTACGCAACTCGTGGCTCATCATCATCAGGAAATCGGACTTGGCGCGATTCGCCGCTTCGGCTCGCGCTCGTGCGTGTTGTGCCTCGTCGAGGGCAAACGCGCGCTCTCGATCGAGCGCGCTCACGGAACGCGCGCTGTGGAGCAACATTGCGGTATAGACTCCGGCAATCGACACCACCATGATGGCTATGCCCGTTTCGCGGCCGACCAGCTCGGCACGGCGTCCCATCAGCCAGAGTAGTCCCAGAAGAAATGGAACCGAGAGGGCGGCTGGCAACATCCTTCTCGTGAATGTCGAACCGGCATCATTGGAAACGAGTAGCGCGCCGAGCCCGCGTTCGGGGGCGGCGGCGATCGTGCCAACTCCGATGGCGAGGAAACACGACGCCGTGGAAAGCGCCATCGCCGCGTATTGGTCGAAGCTGTAGAGCGAGCGCGTGCCGTACGCATAGCCCACGAGGGCAACCGCTGCGACTGCGACGATGGCAAGCGCGAATCCGTTCGCCAAGCGCCGCTCCCGAACGGTCACGTCACGGATACACAGGGCGATGCCCAGGAGTGTGAACGCGAGCGCGCTGTTGCCCGCCATGAGGCCGAAGGGGCGATACGGATAGCGATGGAGCGCGTCCGGGAAGAGCAGGAGATCGACTGGAAGCTCGAATCCGCCGAGTCGCTGCGCGAACATGGTGATGCCGAAAACGAGCAAGAAGACAGACAGCACGCGCTCGCTCCACTGCCATCCGCTGCGAGTGGGGCTGACCGAGCGAATTCCGAGCGCCATCGCCGCGCAAAGAAAGCCGATTGCGGTGAGCGGAAGCATGACGACGGAGCTGATGACGAGCTGCTTGAGCAG
>DASXQD010000465.1:0-10741 GCA_036493195.1 Gemmatimonadaceae bacterium
GGGTGTAGGGAGGACTGCGAACGGCGGGCACGAATCAAACCAATGTGACGAATCGAACCGCTGTTCGGCGCGGGTTGCTCGCGCATGGAGAACGGTAATTCTTTGGGTGGCAATTGAAGCAACTGCAGTGAAGCGCCCTGCGGCCTGCCGTTTCCAGTCAAATATCAGTTGCCGTATTCTCGCGCGAAGACGCCGGGATCGCACCGGTTCGATTCGTCACATTGGTTTGATTCGTGCTCCGCGGTGGCAGTTCTCGCTATCCACCGCCCCACCGCTACGATTCTTCCTCTGCGCATCCCCTTGGCGATCCGAGCCGGGGGCGGGTAGCTTCCCTGTTCCTCTCGTACTTCCCCCAACACCGGACGGATCGACAGTGGTGCGGCTCATTCCACGTGACACCGCGTTCTTCGAGATGTTCTCCGATCTCGCCAGGCACGCGACGACCTCGGCGAACCTGCTGCACGATCTTTTCGCCGATCCCGTGCATCTCGAGCGTTTTGCGGCCGAGATCAAGGAGGTGGAGCATCAGGCCGACGACATCACTCGCGACGTGATCGGCCGCATCGACAAGTCGTTCGTCACACCGATCGATCGCGAGGACATTCACCTGCTCGTCTCGCAACTGGACAACGTCGTCGACCTGATCGACGGCACTGCGAGACGGGCGGCGATGTTCCACATCACCGAGGTCAAGGAGCCGGCCAAACGGTTGTGCGACGTGCTGCTCGAGGCTACGCGGTCGATCGAGAGCGCGGTGATGAACATGCGCGACTCGAAACAGGTGGTCATGCGCGGGCGCGAGATCAAGCTCAAGGAAGAGGAGGGCGATGCGCTCTATCACCAGGCGGTGGGCGCGCTGTTCGCCGGAACGCCCGATCCACTGGAAGTGATCAAGTGGAAGGAGCTGTACGACACGCTGGAGCGCGCGCTCGATCAATGCGAGGACGTGGCGAACGTGCTCGAGAGCATCGCACTGAAGCACGCGTAGGTCGTGGTCAACTACATCGTCGCGATCATCGGGATCGCGTTCCTGTTCGATTTCAGCAACGGCTTTCACGACTCGGCGAACTCCATCGCGACGGTGGTCGGGACGCGAGTGCTGCGGCCGCTTCAGGCAGTGGTGTGGGCGGCGTTCTTCAACTTTGCGGCCGCGTTCATCGTCGGCACCGCCGTAGCGAAGGCGGTGTTCACGGGTTTCGTCCCGCCCGCCATCGTCGATCCCAACGTGATTCTCGCGGGGCTGCTCGGCGCGATCACCTGGAACATCATTACGTGGGGCTTCGGCCTGCCGTCGAGCTCATCGCATGCGCTCATCGGTGCATACGCCGGTGCCGCGGTGGCGAAGGCCGGACTGGGCGGGCTCGTGCTGGCGAACGGGAAGTGGCCCACCACGCTGCTCTTTATCGTGGTCTCGCCGATCGTGGGGGCCGTGCTCGGCTTCTCGCTGATGGTCGCCGTGTTCTGGATCTTCCAGAAGGTTCCGCCTGCACGCGTCGACAGATTCTTTCGCGGCGCACAGCTCGTGAGCTCGGCCCTCTTTTCGCTCTCGCACGGCGCCAACGACGCGCAGAAGACGATGGGAATCATCGTCGGTCTGCTCGTCGCGAGCAAAAGTGTGTTCGCCGGACAGACGGGATGGATGCACCATCTCTATCTCGAGAACGGCAACACGATTCCGCCGTGGGTGGAGATGGGCGCATACACCGCGATTTCGCTCGGCACGCTGATGGGTGGTTGGCGCATCGTGCACACGATGGGGAATCGCATCACCCGGCTCAGGCCCGTCGGCGGATTCTGCGCCGAGACGGGGGGGGCGCTGAGCATTCTGTTCGCGACCACGCTCGGCATTCCGGTGAGCACCACGCACGCGATCTCCGGCGCGATCATGGGTGTTGGCGCGACGACGCGACTGTCGGCGGTGCGATGGGGTGTGGCCGCCCGCATCGTGTGGGCATGGGTGCTCACCATTCCGGCGGCAGCAGCCGTGGCGGCGGTGTGCTGGCTGGTGCTCCACGCGGTTCATCCGCTCTAATCGGGGGCGAACGAAGCACGAATTCGCATTTGCGGATGCCCGTGACCTTTTCGTGACGAGACTCCGGTGAGTAGGATAGGTATAATGAAGAACTGAGCGGCCCTTCGCCGTCCGTGCGCTGAGCGCGGGCGGTTTGCTTTCCCTGACGACCAATGTCCGACCTGACGCTTTCCGCACCTCCAGCCTCTTCGCTCGTACTCACTCCGCAGCTGTACATCAACCGCGAGCTGAGCTGGCTCGAGTTCAACTCGCGGGTGCTGCACGAAGCCTTCGACCCGCGCAATCCGCTGCTCGAGCGGCTCAAGTTCGCGGCGATCTTCAGCACGAATCTGGACGAGTTCTACATGGTTCGCGTCGCCGGCCTGCGGCGGCAGCTGGCCGCGAACGTCACGGTCACCGCGCCGGATGGGCTTTTGCCGCAGGAACAGCTCGATGCGATCTCTTCGCGCGTGCGCGAGCTCCTCGGACAGCAGCAACAACTGCTGCACGAGCAGCTTCTTCCCGAGCTCGCTGACCGCGGAATTCGGCTCGTACCGCTCGAAGAGCTGACCGCAAGCGAGTGGGTGCGGCTCGACGAATACTTCGAGCAGCAGGTTTATCCGGTGCTCACGCCGCTCGCCGTGGATCCCGGACATCCATTTCCGTACATCTCGAATCTCTCGCTGTCACTCGCCGTCGAGATTCGCGATCCGGTTACGCTGGAAGATCACTTCGCACGCGTGAAGGTGCCGCGCAGTCTGCCGCGCTGGGTGAAGTTCGGCCGAACGAATCAATTCGTGCCGCTGGAGCAGCTCATCGGGATCAACCTGCGCGCGCTCTTCCCGGGGATGGAGGTCCTCAACTGGTACGCGTTCCGGATCACGCGCAACTCCGATATCGAGCTGCTGCAGTCCGAGGAGCCGGACGATCTGCTCGAAACCATCGAGGAGCAGGTGTTCCTGCGCAGGTTCGGCGAGGTCGTGCGACTCGAGGTGCAGACAGGCACGCCGGCATCCATGCGCACGCTGTTGATCGAGGAGCTGCGCGACGATCGCCTGCCGCCCAACGCGACGCTCACGGAGGCGGACGTCCACGAGATGGGACCGCTGCTCGAGCTGGGTGATCTGCGCGAGCTGGCGCAGCTCGAGATTCCGGAATTGCGCGACCCGCCGCTCGTGCCGATCACGCCCCCGAGGCTTCGCGGAGTGAACGGCGGCATGTTCGACGTCATCCGGCAGGGCGACGTGCTCGTGCACCATCCGTTCGACTCGTTCCAGACGACGGTGGAGCAGTTCATCGAGCGCGCGGCGGAAGACGATGACGTGCTCGCGATCAAGCTCACCCTCTATCGCACCTCGGGTGACACGCCGATCGTGCGTGCGCTCACGGATGCCGCGGAGAGCGGAAAGCAGGTGGTGGTGCTCGTGGAGCTGAAGGCGCGGTTCGACGAGGCGAACAACATCACGTGGGCGCGGCAGCTGGAGAGCGCAGGAGTGCACGTCGTGTACGGAATGATGGATCTCAAGACGCACACGAAGACCTGTCTCGTGGTGCGGCGCGAGGCGGACGGCATTCGCCGCTACGTGCACGTGGGAACGGGCAACTACAACTCGAAGACGGCGCGGCAGTACACGGATCTCGGTCTGTTCACCTCCAGGCCCGAGATCGGCGCGGACCTGAGCGACTTGTTCAACTTTCTCACGGGCTTCTCGCGGCAGCGGCACTACCGGAAGCTGATCATTGCGCCGGGAGACATGCGCGAGCGCTTTCTCGCGCTGATCGAGCGCGAACGCGCGCACGCGCGCGAGGGTCGCGCGGCACGAATGATCGTGAAGATGAATGCGCTCGCCGACCCGGCGATGGTCGCCGCTCTCTACGCGGCCTCGCAGGCGGGAGTGGAGATCGATCTCATCGTGCGCGGCATCTGCTGCCTGCGTCCCGGAATCGCGGGAGTGAGCGACACGATCCGCGTATCGAGCATCGTGGGACGATTCCTCGAACACTCCCGGCTCTGGTACTTCCTCAACGACGGCGAAGAGGAGTACTACCTCGGCTCCGCCGACTGGATGCCGCGAAATTTCGAGCGTCGCGTGGAGGCGGTGACGCCCGTGGAGGACAAGCTGCTGCACGAGCGGCTGCGCACGCTGCTCGAGACGTATCTGCGCGACAACAGGAATGCGTGGGTTCTGTCGTCCAACGGGTCATACACGCAGCTTCGAGCCGGCGACGAGCCGGAGATCGCGACGCAGCTGATCGCGGTGACGTCTACGTGGGGGACCGCTCCGCTCGATCCCTGATCGTCGCGACCATCTGTGCCGCACGCGAGCCCACGATCTCCACCGGCACGCCCGCAACTTTCTCGAGCAGCGGTGCCTTCCGGCTCGCGCCCCAGACTTCCAGGCGCATCGGCTGGTGCACGTTGCGCGGAATGGGCGTGATGCGAATGCGATCGTGCATCCACCGCACCCTCACGCGATCGACGGCCGAGATGTGCCCGCGGTCGAGACCGTCCGCCAGCCGCAAAATCGCGGAGAGTCGCCTCACCTGCTCGCGCGCGGGCTTGGCGAGCGATTCGTAACTCGGGTGCTGTTTGGAAGGCGGGGCGCCGCGATGGTAGCGCGCGACATTCGCGACCACGAGCTGCTCCACGGGCGTCATCCCGAGCAGCTCGGCGTGCGTGATCAGATAGAACGAGTGCTTGTGGTGCTTGTCGTAGCTGATGTGATAACCGATGTCGTGCAGCATCGCCGCCGCGGCGAGCAGCTCGCGCTCACCGGGACGAGCGCCGAGGCGGGGCCCGAGCGCGTCGAACAGCTGGAGTGCGAGCCGCTGCACGTGCATCGAGTGGCGCTCCTCGAAATGACACGCATCGGCCAGGCGGCGCACCGAGCGCTCGCACGCCTCACCCGGGCTCGCGACGGTGGGCAGAACCTTCGCCGTCTCGAGCAGCAGTCCCTCGCGGATGCCATACGCGGACACCACCAGACTCGGACTGTCCAGACGCGCCATCACCTCGGCGATGACCGCGAGCCCCGCCACGATGATGTCCGCGCGGCCGGCGTTGAGTCCCGCCACCGTGAGACGCTCGGTGGGCGTCATGTCCTCGAGGCTGTCGAGAATGTGCTCCACGTCTCCGCGGGCGACGCGCGTGCCGTGCACGCTCTGCGCCGAGCGAATCCCCTGACGGGCGAGCGACATCCCGGCGAGATTCGTGAACGTCCCGCCCGAGCCGATCACCTGCGCGTTGCGCCACTCGCGCGCGGGAAGATGCCGTTGCAGCTCGTCGCGAACATCATGACGCAGCTCCTTCACCGCGCGCCGCGTGATCTTTTTCGGGAAGTAGCGCTCGGTCATGCGGAGCGCGCCGAAGGGCAGGGACACCAGTCGATCGACGAGCCCCGCGGCGCTGAGCGCGAGCTCGAGCGAGCCGCCGCCAATGTCGACGACAGCGGCGCGCCCGGACGCCAGATCGAAATGCGCGAGCGCGCTGCGGAAGCCGAGGAGCGCTTCGTCGGTGCCCTCGAGCACGCGAATCTGGAGCTTCGCCGCTTTGCGCACCATCTCCGCGAACTGATGCGCGTTCGACGCGTCGCGCACGGCGCTCGTGGCCACGGCCTCGATGCGCGTGGCCCCGAGCTGCCGCGCGAGCGTCGCCATGCGAGTGACGGCTTCGCTCGCGCGCTGCATGGCAGAATCGGCGAGCGCACCGCGCTCATCCATCCCGGCGCCGAGTCGCGGCGCGGACTTCATCTCATCGACGACCTTGATGTGACCGTCGGTGGACACGTCGGCGACGATCGCGCGGATCGAGTTCGATCCAATGTCGATCGCGGCCACGCGGTCCATGCCGCTCGGAGCGTCAGGCCGTGGCGACAACAGGGCGGTCCTCCAGCCGATGTTTGATCGTCTTCCCCTCGGCGAGGTAGACGGCATCCTCGGCGATGTTCGTCGCGAGATCCGCGACGCGCTCGAGGTTGCGGCTCACGAGGAAGAGCTCCAGCGCTGCGGAGATGGTCGTCGGATCCTCGAGCATGTGCGTGAGCAGAATGCGAAAGAGCGAGTCGTGCAGCGCATCCACCTGATCGTCGCGGCGGCAGACATCGCGCCCCAGTACGCCGTCGCCGCGAACGAAGGCATCGAGCGAGTCGCCGAGCATGAGGCGAGCGCGGCGAGCCATGTCTTCGATCTCCGGATCCGGCGTGATGTTCGATTTCATCTCGACCAGCCGCTGCGTGGATTGCGCGATGTTCACCGCGTGGTCGCCCACGCGCTCGAGATCGCTCGAGATCTTGATCGCGCTGATGATGAAGCGCAGGTCGCGCGCCATCGGCTGCTGCAGCGCGAGCAATGACACGGCGAGCCCTTCCACCTCCACCTCGAGCGCATCGATCTCGCTGTCGGCTCGTATGACGGCGTCGGCCTTGCCCGAGTCTCGGTGCAGCAGAGCATCCACGGAAAGATCGACGAGCGACTCCGCGCGCTCGGACATGTCGAGCAGACGCTGCTTCAGTTGATCGAGCTGCTCGTGGAAGTGTCGATATCCAGCGCTGTCGGCGGGGCTCATCCGAATCTCCCTGTCACATAGGCTTCCGTCCGCGGCTCGCGCGGACTGGTGAAGAGACGATCCGTCGCGTTCACTTCTACGAGGCGGCCCAGGTAGAAGAAGGCAGTGAATTCCGAGACGCGAGCCGCTTGCTGCATGTTGTGGGTGACGATGACGATCGTCAACTCCCGTTTCAGCTCGTACAGCAGCTCCTCGACTTTTTGCGTGGCGATCGGATCGAGCGCGCTCGCTGGCTCGTCGAGCAGCAGCACCTCGGGATCGTTCGCGAGCGCACGCGCGATGCACAGACGCTGCTGCTGTCCGCCCGACAGTCCGAGCGCGTTCTCGCGCAGCCGATCCTTCACCTCGTCCCACAGCGCAGCTCGACGCAGCGACGTTTCGACGACCTCATCGAGTGCCGAGCGCGACGTGGTGCCGTTGATGCGCGGGCCGAAGGCCACATTCTCGTAGATCGACTTCGGGAATGGATTCCAGCGCTGAAACACCATCCCGACTCGCTGCCGCAGCGCGACGATGTCGGCGCCGGGCGAGTAGATGTCCTGATCGTCGAGCAGGATTGCGCCCGTGTGGCGCGCGCCGGGGATGAGCGCGTTGAGCCGGTTGATCGAGCGGAGCAGCGTGGATTTTCCGCATCCGGACGGCCCGATGAACGCGGTCACCGTGCGGGCGGGTATCGTCAGGTTGATGTCGAACACCGCCTGCTTCTCGCCGTAGAAAAAGGAGAAGTCGCGCGCGACGATCGTTCCGGGATGCGTGTGGTCCGCAACCGGAAGAATAGCCGGTGCTCGCTCGAGCGTCGCGCTGGTGTCACTCATCCGAAGCGACCGGTGATGTAGGCTTCCGTGCGCTCGTCCCGTGGCGCGGTGAAGATGTGGTTCGTCGCGCTCATCTCCACCAGCTCGCCGTTGAGAAAAAACGCCGTGGAATCGGACACGCGCGCCGCCTGCTGCATGTTGTGCGTGACGATCACAATCGTCATGTCGCTCCGCAGCTCGTACACCAGCTCCTCGATCGCCTGAGTGCTGAGCGGATCGAGCGAGGCGGTGGGCTCGTCGAGCAGCAGCACCGTGGGCTCGGTGGCGAGCGCGCGAGCGATGCAGAGGCGCTGCTGTTGGCCTCCAGACAGCCCGATCGCGCTCGCAGACAGGCGATCCTTGACCTCGTTCCAGAGTGACGCGCGCACGAGCGCGTTCTCCACGATCTCGCCGGCCCGTGCACGGCTCGGGCGCGCGCCATCGAGCACGCGAAGTCCCGCGGCGACGTTGTCGCGAATCGACATCGTGGGAAAGGGGGTCGGCCGCTGGAACACCATTCCGATGTGCTTGCGCACCGCGATCGCGTTCACGCCTCTGGCGTAGATGTCGCGCCCGTCGAGCTCGACCCCACCCTCCACGCGCGCGTTAGGTACCGTCTCGTGCATGCGATTGAGACAGCGCAGGAAAGTCGATTTGCCGCACCCGGATGGGCCGATGATCGCCGTCACCTTGCGATCGTCGATGCGCATCGAGACGCCCTTCACCGCGTGTGCGCTGCCGAAGTACGCGTCGAGCGCGCTCACGCGCACCCGCGGCGTGGGCTCGCGAATCTCTGCGGGGCGAGTCATCAGCGACACGTCATTCCGCAGATTCGAGCGCTCAGTCGCCTCCACCGGTCGCGAAGCGGGCGCGCGTGGCGAAACGCGCGATGAGGCTGATGATGAAGATGAGCGCGATGAGGACGAGCGCTCCGGCCCAAGCGAGGGAATGCCATGCGTCATAGGGACTGATCGCGTATGAGAAGACCTGCAATGGAAGTGCGGCGATCGGCTGCTTCAATGAAGTCGACCAGAACAGATTACCGAAGGCGGTGAAGAGCAGTGGCGCGGTCTCGCCCGCGATGCGCGCGATCGCGACGAGCGCGCCCGTCACGATCCCGGCGCTCGCAGTGCGCAGCACCACCGCGAGCGAGGTGCGCCAGCGCGAATAGCCGAGCGCCAGTGCGGCTTCTCGCAGCGACACGGGAACGATTCCCACCATTTCCTCCGTGGTCCGTGCGATCATCGGGATCATCATCGCGCCGAGCGCGACGCCGCCCGCGAGCGCGGAGAAGTGGCCGAACGGGCGCACGAGAAACTGCCACGCGAAAATGCCCATCACGATCGACGGCAGGCCGTTCAACACATCCGAGAGAAAGCGCACGCCGTTCGCAAGCCCGGAGCCCTTCTGCTCCGCCAGATACAGTCCGGCGCCCACGCCCACGGGCAGACCGAAGGCGCTCGCGATCGCGATGAGAATGAGTGTCCCCACGATCGCGTTCGCGAGTCCGCCGCCGCTCTCCCCCACCGGTTTCGGCATCTTGGTGAAGAAGTCCCACGAGAGCGAGCTGATTCCCGTGGCGAGCAGATGTCCGAAGATGAAGATGAGCGGCAGGACTGCGAGGACGGCGGCGCAAATGAGCACGCCCAGCATGAACCCGCTCACGATCCGCCGGCGCTTGAGCGTCCGCACGGTGCGCTCGCTGAATGCACGCTGGCGAAGTGTGGGTCGCATCGGCGGAGTGATCGGAGGCGTAGCGGCTGTCACGCGACCTTTCCGCTCGTGCCGCGCGACACCTGCCAGACGAGCCAGCGCGCAATGGCATTCACGATGAGCGTGATGACGAAGAGCACGAAAGCAACGGCCATGAGCGCCGAGAGGTGTGCGTCGCTCGACGCTTCGCTGAACTCGTTCGCGAGCAGCGATGCCATGGTATATCCGGGCGCAAAGAGCGACGCGGCGATCTCGGGGCGATTGCCGATCAGCATCGTTACCGCCATGGTCTCGCCGAGCGCGCGTCCGAGCCCGAGGATCACGCCGCCGACGATTCCGGACCGCGCGTAGGGGAGCACCGCGCCCCAGATCGCCTCCCAGCGCGTGGCCCCGAGCGCGAGCGCGGCCTCACGCTGCGATCGCGGCACGGCCATGAGCACCTCGCGCGACACCGACGCGATGTACGGCAGCACCATGATGGCGAGGATGATCCCTGCCGCCAGCATGCTCGGCCCATACGCCGGTCCGCTGAAAAGTCCCGTCTTGTCGAGGTGCAGCGTATCACGCAGAAATGGCATCACGGGATCGCGCAGCACCGGAAGAAGCACGAAGATGCCCCACAACCCATACACGACACTCGGAATCGCGGCGAGCAGATCTACGAGAAAGCCTACCGGCTGCTTGAGCCACCGCGGCGCGAGCTCGGAGAGGAACAGCGACACGCCGATCGCGAGCGGCGTCGCGAGCACGAGCGCGATCGTCGACGACACGATCGTGCCGTAGATCGCCGGCGCGGCGCCGAACTCTCCCTTGACGGGATCCCAATCGCTCGACGTCAGAAAGCCGAAGCCGAATTTGTGCAGCGCCGGCCATCCTGCGACGCCGATCTCCCACGCGATCGCGATCAGCAACAGGGGCACGCATACCGCAAAGAAGGTAATCGCGCTCGAGTACACTCGGTCGCCGATCGCGGATCCATGAATGCGAAGCGCCGCACCGTCACTCTCGCCCGCAAACATTTCGGAAGTTTTCGGATTCGTCACGATGAGAAAGATGCTCGCTGATACTCGTGGAACGAGTCCGGGCCTGTAACAGCATCGTCACAGGCCCGGGGCACGTGTCAGATCGCTACGAAGTCGTGTTAGAACACCAGGTTCCAGTGCAGGAAGATCGAGGAGGACTTGGCGCCCGAGAGGCCGCTCTTCGGCTCCTGCTGCTGATAGTCGAGGGCCAGAGTCGCCTTACGGGTCGGCTCCCAGAAGACGCCGGCCACAATGAACTGCACCCATCCATCCAGATCCTTGTTCGGCTTCCAGTGGTCGAACCGCCCCACGAGTCCGAACGACTGCCTGGTGTCGGGCTGCGAGTACTCCAGGGGGCGAACCACCACGAATCCATCGAACAGCTGGCCGGTGGTCTCCACGATCTGATCGAGCGTCGCGTCCGTCGTGTTGTTGTCCGTGCCATCTTTCCGCTCGGCGTACTCAGCGCCGAAGGTGAGGCGGCGATCCTTGTTTCCGACGAAGATTCCGTAGCGATCCTTCTTGAGGCGATCCGTGATTGGGCTGGTCGGATCGTTGAGAAACACGCTCGTGTTCCCGCCGTACGAGTACCACGGCGAGATCGTCAGCGTCTTGAGAATCGAAGCCGACTTGGCGA
>DASXQD010000466.1:0-3586 GCA_036493195.1 Gemmatimonadaceae bacterium
CATCGCGCGCGGCTGGTTCGATTCGACGCCCGTGCTGCGCGGAAAAACCGGGCTCGTCGGTGGCGCTGAGCAGCAGAGCGATTGGTGCTCGGCGCGGAAGGCGGGGGCGGCGCTCGCTGCGCTGCTGTCGGCAACACAGGCGCGTCACGCGCTCGTCAGCTACAATTCGGAGGGTTTGCTAAGCGAGCGCGACCTTAGGGAAACGCTTGCGTCCGCTTCGAAAAGTGGAACAGTTCGTCGCTTCTCGCGGGGCTATCGTCGCTATCGCTCGGATAGCGACAGAATCGGTCGCGTCTATCAGGGAGATCGGGTGCGTGAATTACTCTATCATGTTCGCTTGGGATGAAGTGACTGCATCGTTACGCGTGCGAGGCCGATTCGTCCATGAAGCATGGCCACCCTCGCACCACCGCTCTCGGTCCTTACAGGGCTGTCCAGAGGGCGCACAAAGCGTTACACTAGCGCCGTGAAGACCACCACGGTGACAGCGCCGCGACCGGTCGATCCGCTTGAGGCGGATCACGACGTGATTGCACGCGTGCTGCAGGGAGATCGCAATGCGTTCGGAGTACTGATCGGACGATACAGCGATCCACTTTTCAGGCATGCGCTCGGGATGACAGGAAGTCCTGATGTTGCGGAGGATATTCTCCAGGCCTCGTTCATCAAGGCGTATCAGCATCTCGCGGAAGTACACGGACGGTTCGATGCCTGGATTTTCCGGATCGTGGCGAACGGGTGCAAGGACTGGCTCAAGAACATTCGCCGCACGCATCAGAGCTATGAGGAGGACGATCAGCCCTCTTCCTTCTCGACTCCGGACGAAGAACTCGACCGCACGGAATTACGAAGCGATCTCGACACAGCGCTAATGCAATTGGCGCCTTCGCTCCGTGAAGCGTTCGTGATGAAGCACGTCGAAGGTCGTTCGTATGAAGAGATGGCCGATCTGCTGACTACCACCGTCGGAGCACTTAAGATGCGCGTCCACCGCGCGCGTGAGGCGCTCCAGGCTCTTCTTGAGGAAAAGTACGCGTGATGCAAGACAACCTGGATCCCAGAGACCATCGGAACCCGCCGGCACCGAAAGGTGATGCGCCGCGTCCGATCACCGATCGCGAAGTTCCGCTCACCGGGCAGCAGACGCCCGCTGCGATCCATTCCTGGTTGGATGGCGAGCTCTCCGAGAGCGCCGTTCGGCAGAGCGATGCGTCGCGCGATGTGGACTTCTGGCTCCGCCTCGATCGCGAGGTGCAGGTGCGCCGTCAGATGACGACGCCCGCGCATCTCTACGAGCGAATCATGGAAGCGCTTCCCACCGCGGCACCCGCAGTCACGGAGCCGTGGTACAATCGCTCGTTCTCGCTCACGCCTGCGGTAGCCATTGCTGCAGCGGCCGGCGCGATCGCGATTGGTGTGGCTGTCGGAGCAACGGTACTGCACGCTCGGTAGCGCGCACCGCACGCTTCGAATCGTTGGACAGCTGCCGGTCTCGTAATAGGGACCGGCAGCTTTTTTTCGCCGTATTCGGGAAAGCGTAACAGCCATCACAAATGCAGCGCTGCCAGTCTCACATCACGAGATCGGCAGCTCTTTTTTTCACCGGGATCGGACAAATATCCAATCCGGCGGTCCATCCATTGCAACTCGGTACAACGAGTTCTTCGTGCACGAGACTTCGGCGCGGAGTTGATCGATGAACCGCATAGAGGGAGGCAGTAACATGTTTCTGAAATTCATCGCCGCCGCTGCCATCGTGGCCGCTCCGGCTGTAGTGCATGCGCAAACGACGACGCCGACGAATCCAACCACGTCGGCTCCGACGACGTATCCACAGGATACCACTCGTTCGTCGACGCGCATCCATACCGATTCCACGAAAGTCGACTCGGCAAATGGAAGCGTGATCACCACGGATTCCATGAAGCAGAAGAACGACCGCATTCGCGATACCACCAAGGCGGGCAAGACGCCACCTACCCGGATGCATACGGACTCGACTCGTCTGCACACGGATTCCACCATGAACGTGACGCCAACGGACAGCACGCGGATGACCCCTCCGCCGAACTCCGGGCGCACACCGCCGCGCTGAACACCGCGCACGGAGAAAGCTCGACGGGGAGGGGCTACGGCTCCTCCCCGTTTTGCGTGCGTTAGGACGGCGAGAGCTCTCGCCGCATGAAGACGAGCGCGACGCCGCGTCTGTGGAAATCGTCGATGCGGCCCTCCTCGTGAAATCCGAGTGCGTCGAGAAGCTCGCGCGAGCCGGGGAGCTCACGCGCATCGTCCGGAAGCTCCGCAAGCACGAATCGCGCGCCCGATGCCTCGAGCGATTCGATCGCCGCGGTCACGAGCGCTCGCGCCACACCATCACGTCGCGCGCGATTCTCCACCACCACGAAATGCAGCCGTCCCGCGCCGCTCGTACCAGCGAAGATCCCGAACACGATGACGCCATCGACCCCGTCGCCCGCCATGCTCGCGAGCGCATGCCCGTCGGCACCCGGTGCCCGCACGGCGGACTGCAGCGCATCGAGCGCGCCAGCCACATAGTGAGTATCGAGGAGCACGCGCTCGACGACCGCCGACGCGCGCAGCAGCAGCGAGGGCGAGACAGGAGTGATCGATCGTCTCGCGCTCACCAATGGGAAGATCAGATGTGAATCGCGCGTCCCAACACGCCGAGCGCTGCCTCGCGCGTCGCCTCACTCAACGTCGGATGCGGATGCACCGTGAGCGCGATGTCCTCACTCGATCCGCCGAATTCCAGAGTAATCGTGAGCTCCGCAACGAGCTCGGATGCAGACGGCCCCAGAAGGTGCGCACCCAGGAGTGCATCGGTGTGTGCGTCCGCGATGAGCTTGACGAATCCCGCGTTCTCGCCGGCAGTGCGAGCGCGCGCATTCGCCGAATAGGGGAATCTGCCCACCTTGTATTCCCGGCCGCTCTCTTTCACCTGCTCCTCCGAAAGGCCCACCGAAACCACTTCCGGCGTCGTGTACACCACAGCTGGAATCGCGCCGTAGTGCATGTGCGAGTTGTGGCCCGCGATCACCTCTGCGGCGATCATCCCCTCGTCCTCCGCCTTGTGCGCGAGCAGCATTCCGCCAACGGCATCGCCGATCGCGTAGACGTCAGGAAGATTGGTGCGCATCTGATCGTCGACGGCGATCTCGCCACGCGCACCGAGCGCGAGACCAAGCGCCTTGGCATCGATGCCGGACAGCGAAGGTTTGCGGCCCACGGACACCAGCACGCGATCCGCCTCCAGCGTTTCCGTCTTCCCCTCCTTCTCGACATCGACGAGCACGCGGTCGCCATCCCGTCGCGCGCCGGTGACCTTGGTCGCGGTGCGAATGTCGAGCCCCTGCTTGCGATAGGCCTTCTCCGCCTCGCGCGCCAGCTCGGCATCGTAGCCGGCGAGAATCGATGGAAGCAGCTCGATGATCGTGACCTGCGCGCCGAGTCGACGCCAGACGGATCCGAGCTCCACGCCGATCACGCCGCCACCGATGACGAGCAGTCGCTCGGGGACTTCGTCGAGGGTGAGCGCGCCGGTATTGGAGAGGACGCGCTCTTCGTC
>DASXQD010000467.1:0-4371 GCA_036493195.1 Gemmatimonadaceae bacterium
TACGCGCGCGCGGACGCGATGATCGCGGTGTGCAGGGCAACCGCCGATGCCCTCGTTGCGAGCGGGATCGAGTCTGCGCGCATCACCGTCGCCTATAGTGGCGTGGATCTCACCCGCGTGATCCCACCCGCATCTCCCGAGACTCTCACGTCACTTGGCGTCAAGACCGGTGCGCCGCTCGTCGTCATGGTCGCGGCGCTCGTGGGCCACAAGGATCCGCTCACCTTCGTGCGCGCCATGGACGTCGCCCGTCGCGCCGTACCAGACGTGCAGGCGCTGATGGTAGGCGAGGGCGAGTTTCGTCCACACCTCGAACGCGAGATTGGCGCGCTCGGGCTCGCGGGCTGCGTGCACCTCGCGGGCTATCGCACGGATGCGGACTCGCTGATGTCGGTAGCCGACGTGGTCGCGCTCAGCTCGAACGACGACGGCATCGGTGGCGTGGTCATCGACGCGATGTCGTTCGGAAAGCCGGTGGCAGCAACCGCGGCCGGAGGAATTCCGGAGGCTATTGCCAATGGCGAGACCGGATTGCTCGTGCCCGTGGGAGATGCGACGGCCTTGGGCGAGGCCATCGCGCGCCTGCTCACCGATCGCGAGTTTGCCGCGCAGATGGGCGCCAACGGCATTCGCCGCGCACCGCTGTTCTCGATCGACAACACCGTTGCGCGAACGCTCGAAGTCTATGAGCGCGTACTCTCCGCGCGGTCGCGATAGACGGCGCTCCATCGCTGCACGCGCTCGAGCACGTCGCGAACCGTGATGCGCGGCATGCGACCGAGTCGATGGGCATAGGTGATGGGATAGTCCTCACCTGGATCGCCGTAGGCATCTACGAGCAGATCGTGGTAGCGCCGATAGGGACCGACCCGCTTCGGATTATTGTAGCCCATGAGACTGATAACGGGCCGCTCCAGAGCAACGGACATGTGGAGCGGCGCGGTATCCAGCGAGATCACGAGCTCGGATGCGTCGAGAATGGTCACGAGATCGCGAAGCGGAACGCCGAGCGTGTCGTGTGCGTGAGCTCCCGCCGCATCGATGCGTCGCGCCGTCTCGAGCTCGCGAGCGGATCGACCTCCGGCGAGCACCGGCTCGATTCCGAAATCGCTGCGCAACGCGCTCGCGAGCTCGGCCCAGCGCTCCGGCAGCCATTCTTTTTCCCGATTCGTTGCGCCGATCACGAGCGTGGCGAAAGGGTGCGGAAGCTCGCCGAGCACGCGATCGCGTGCTGCGAGCTCACCGGGCCAGGGGCCGAGCTTCCACTCGAGCGGCTCGGCCGGAATATCCAACGCCGCGAGAAACTCGAGATACTGATCCTGCACGTGCTGCGAGGCGTGCGGCGGGATGCGCTCGGTGGTGAACAGCCAGTTCATGTCGCGCGCACGCGCCTTGTCGAAGCCGAGCTTGACGGGCGCACGTGTGAACGAGGTGACGAGCCCCGCCTTGAGATACACCTGCAGGTCGATCACGAGATCGAACTCTCGGTGAGCAAGTGCGGCGCGCAGGTCGAGCATGCCGCGCCAGCCGCGCCCGTTCTCGAAAATCAGAATCTCATCGACGTCCGGATGCCCGCGTACGAGTGACGCCGGGCCGGGCTGCAGAATCCACGTGATCTTCGAGCCCGGATCATGTCGCTTGAGTGCCGTGACGACGGGCAGCACGTGCACCGCGTCGCCGATCGCGCTCATCATGACGATGCAGATGCGACGCCCGGAATCGGCGCTCCTCATTGACCGAGCGCGATCAGCTCCCGCGCGGTGCTCTCGATCGCGAGCAGGTCTGCCTCCTCGATGGGCAGCCCGTGCAGCCGGCGCCACTTGAGCGCCGATCGCGAGAAGCGTCGCAAATTCGCCTCGAGCACCGACACGGCGCCGCCCTTGTCGAGCCACACGCGATCGACATCGAGCACGAATGCCTCGATGCCACCGAAGTCATTGTGCGCCACGAGGACGTTCTTGATGTTGAGATCCGGATGGCGCGCTCGGGCGAGGCTCATGGATGCGAGCAGCTTCCCTGTTGCTTCGAGGAACAGGCGCTTGGAATCTCCTCGTGAGAGCGCCGCGAGCGCGGCCGCGAGATCACGACTCCGCGGCACTTCGCGCGAGACCACATCAGCGCGCCGAAACATCGGACCTGCCGGGTACGTGGCATACGCGACGATCTCCGGAGATGCGACGCCGAGGCGTCGAAGCGTGAGAGAGATCTCGAGCTCGCGCGGTCCGCGCGTAGCACCGAAAAAGCGATCGTCGCGGATGGGGCCGAGCAGGCCGCCATGGCGCGAACGGCGCACGACTACGCGATCGCCGCTCGAGAGCGGGACTGCATACGCGATCCCCCGGCCCGTGAGCGGTACAGCGTCGGCATGGTGCTCGGCGAAATCATAAAACGATCCCTCGGCGAGCGCCTCGCGGAGCGGCATCTCGAGCGTGGCACGCGCCGCGCCTTCCACGCCCGGCTCGCTGAGTGCGACGTATCCCGGCGGCACGACGAAGCCCGTCACGCGCTCACGCTGAACACGGGAAGCGAGTCCCGTTTTCCCTTGAGCTCCATGGTGCCGCGCTCCCGCATTGGCGGTGCCTCCGTCAGCACTTGCCGCATTGCATCCGTAATGAGGATCTCTCCCGCGCATGCCTCCGAGCAGAGTCGGCTCGCGATGTTGACCACGTCGCCGATGACGGTGTACTCGAGCCGGCGCTCCGAGCCGATGTAGCCAGCGAAGCTCTCGCCGAAGCTCAAGCCGATGCCGATCTGCAGCCGCGGACGGCCCTCGGCTGCCCAGCGCTCGTTGAGCGTCTCCAGCTCGCGCATCATATCCTGTGCGGCATCCATGGCGCGATCCGCATCATCCGGTGCGCTGATGGGCGCGCCCCACTGCGCCATGACGGCGTCCCCGATGAATTTGTCGAGCGTGCCGCCGTGTCTGAAAACGATCTCGACCATCACGGAGAAATATTCGCTCAGCTGTCGCGCGACCTCGTCCGGCTTCATCGATTCCGACAGCGCGGTGAAGCCACGGATGTCGCTGAACAACACGGCCACGGTGCTCTTGTCGCCACCGAGCTTGAGCTGGTGGGCGGAGCCGGCGATCTGGGCGGCGAGCCGCGGTGCGAAGAATCGCTCGAAATTGCCGCGAACCATGGTCTCGTGACGAATGCGCTCGGAAAACCTGCTGTTCTCGAGCGCGACCGCAGCAATGTTCGAGAACGCCGTCAGGAACTCGAGATCCTCTTCGTTGAACCGTTGCGTCGTCGTGATGTTGTCCACGTAGAGCACGCCCTGCACGACATCCTCCGTTCCGATCAACGGTGCGCACATGGCCGAGCGCACGTTCTGCATCAGGATCGACTGTCCGCCAAAGCGCTGATCCTGCGGCGCGTTGTCGGAGAGCACCGCGACCTTCTCGTCGACGACCATGCGCGCGATCGACTGCGGAATCGACTTTCCCGTGATGACACCCTGGCGGTCGCGCGAGATGGTCGGCACGCGTCCGCCGTCCGCATCGACGAGCTCGATCGCGACGCGATCCACATCGAGAATCTGGAACACGAGCTCCGTGATCTTGTCGAGGAGTGCGTTCACGTCGACCGCGCGCGAGAGTCCCTTGGATACCTCGAGCAGAATCGCGAGTTTCTTCTCGGTGCGTGCTGCTCCATCCAGTCCGGAGCGATTCGCCCTGGCGTCGGCGAGATTCGCCGAGCGAAATAGGGACGAGAGCAGACCGTCAGGGCTGTCGTACGCACGCTGCTTGAGCACGGTGGCGCTGGTCGCCGGCGTGGCCGAACGCGTGCGCTCGCTTTGTACTCGCACGGCCATCTCGTGCGCGATCAGCCGGAACGGCACCTTTCCGAACACGAGCTCATCGCCGGCTTCGAGCGATGCGTCTTCCACACGCTCGCCATTCACGAAGGTGCCGTTGCTGGAGCCGAGATCGGAGACGCGCACGCCGGCTGCGGAGGAGATCAGCTTCGCGTGGCGGCGCGAGATCGTCGGGTCGAAGATCGGGATGTCGCTGCTCGCCGCGCGTCCCACCAGCAGCGTCGAACCCTCGGGCAGCTCGAATGACTGGGCGCCGCTGGTGGAGACGATCCGAAAGGCCATGCCAGCAATATGCGGCACGGCTGGGGCGTGGGGCGAGGGGTGAAGGTGCCGACTACTTGCGATTGTCGAGCAGACTACTCGTTCTTCCACCCGGTCTTACTCGCGGCCCATTGTTGTTCCAACGTGGTCATCATGGCCGCCTGGCGACGTCGCCGTCTCAGTTGCTCTTCCAGCCCGTTTCGATGACTGATTTCCTGTTTTCTTTAGCCTGATCTTCCAGTGACTGCTTGTACCGTTGGGCAGCCTCGAGTCCACCCGCGTTAGGCGCGA
>DASXQD010000468.1:0-5575 GCA_036493195.1 Gemmatimonadaceae bacterium
GTCTGCTCGGCCTTCGCCATCCCGAGCACGCGCGTCGCCAGCGCGTGCGCATCGTCCTTCGAGAGGATGCCAGCGGGATCAAACAGAGACCGGGGGCTCATGCCTTCCTCCCGGTATTGATCACGTTGATGTTCCGAAAGCGGGACGGCACGCATCCATGGCTCACCGCATTGGACTGACTCGGCTGTCCCTTGCCATCGTTGAAGGCGCCGCCGAGCTGGTAGCTCTTCTTGCCGCCGATCATGTCCATCGAGTTCCAGAAGTCGGGTGTTCGCATCTGGTACGCGACGTCCTTGAGCATGCCGACGATCTTGCCGCCCTTGATCTCGTAGAAGAGTTGTCCGCCGAACTGGGCGTTGTACCGCTGCTGGTCGATCGAGAAGGAGCCCTCGCCCATGATCGCGATACCACGGTCGGTGGCGGCAATGATGTCCTCGTACGACTGCTCCTTCTCGCCGGGAAGGAGCGAGACATTGGGCATGCGCTGAAACTGGATGTCCTCCCACGACTGCGCATACGAGCAGCCGTGCGAGCGCGTCGGCTTCGCCTGCTTCTTGTACCACCAGTCGAGCCATGGGGCCTGCTCGCGCGTGGTCTGATAGTCGTTGACGATTCCCTTCTTGATGATGAGGAAGGTGTCGGGAACGACGCCCTCATCATCCCATCCGCACGCGGAGAGCGATCCCGGCTGCGAGCGATCGCCCTGAATGTTCATGATCTCGGGGCCGTACTTGAACTGGCCCAGCATCTTCTGCGGCGGTGAGACGAAGCTCGTGCCGGCATAATTGGCTTCGTAGCCCATCGCGCGATCGAGCTCCGTCGGATGCGCGATCGACTCGTGGATCGTGAGCCAGAGGTGCGTGGGATGCAGCACGAGATCGTAGCGTCCCACGTCCACCGGTTTCGCGCCGAGCTTCTGCACGGCTTCGGTGGCCCACCGCGTGGCGTTGTCGACGAGCTTCGCATCGCGCACGTGCTCGTAGCCGCGCCCCATGGGCTGAATGTCGTTCGACTGGCGCGACTGAAAGTCCGAAAAGTCGGGTGCGACGGCCGTGACCGTCATCTGCGGCTGTGACCGGAAGATCGTCTGCACGACGTAGGTGCCATCGCTGGTAGCGAGCGTCTTCTCCTCGCGCAGAAAGAACATTCCCGAATTCACGAACTTCGCACCCTGGACCTTGAGCGCGGCGGCATTCGCATCGAGAAGCAGCGCGACCTTTTCTTCTATGGGTACCTCGAACGGATCGATCTCCGCGGGTCCGCGCCACGTGCCACTCGCGGTGGGCGTGACGGGCGCGAGCACGACGGGCCGCTCCAGCGCGGCGCGATTCGCCTGCGCCTGTGCCACTGCCTGACGCGCGACACGAACCATCTCATCTGCCGCCAGCTCGCGACTCGCGGCGAAACCCCACGCACCCTTCACGAGCACGCGCACGCCAAAGCCGAAGGTCTCGGAATCACTCAGCGACTGCACGCGATGCTCGCGCGCCTGGATGGCCTGATTGCGATTCTGGCTGATGCGCACATCCGCGTATTCGGCGCCGGCGGACTTCGCGGCATCGAGCGCGCGCATCGCGAGCTCCTTGAATGTCGGATCGGTGAGCGGCGGGGATGTGGGGGAGGCGATGCGGTACTGCGGGGGGAGGCGATACGCCGCGAGGCCTAACGCCGCGGCAGAGGACAGCTGCAGGAACTCACGTCTCGTATGAGGCACTCATCTCCTCGGCGCTTGGCGCCTGTCGTTCAGGCGCGAATATAGGAATGTAAAAAAACGCACGCAATAGCGCAGACGTTGAAGAGTGCTGTGTTGCGCGGCGGGATGTGTTTGGAGAAGCATGTGCGTGGGACCGCGCGCGAAACAGCGATGCGCGTGCGTGCGGCCGCGCATAGTTTCGCCTTCTCCGTTGGTGTCCGTTAGTGTCCGTTTGTGTCATACTTCACAGTTGCTTTTGCCGGCCCCTAACGGCAGAAACGATTTGGATGAAGCGACACAGACGGACACAAACGGACACAAACGGTCAGGAGCTTGTGCCTCATTCCTAGAGGCGAACTGAGGTTTTCGCGTATGTCGTAGCGCTCCTTCGCCACGCGTCGCGGGCTCAGCGCGTATCGGTTATTATAAAGAAGGAAGCGCGTGTCCCGCTTCGATGTACCCCAGCGACTCAATGACATGCCGACGTTAACGATCGACGGACGTGAAGTGACGGTGCCGGAAGGCACCACGATTCTCGAGGCTGCTCGCTCGATGGGTCTCGCCGTGCCGACGCTCTGTTGGTACCCGAAGCTGCCGATCGTGGGCAACTGTCGCATCTGTCTCGTGTCCGTGGAGGGCACTCCCAAGCTCGTGGCCTCGTGCGCGGCGCTCGCGGCCGATGGACAAGAGGTCAAGACGGAATCACACGCCGCCGTAGAGAACAGAAAAGCCGTGCTCGGCATGCTCCTCGAGCGCTATCCCGTGGAAGAGATCCCGGAGGGCGGCGCGCGCAACGAGTTCGAAGAGTACGTGCGCCGCTACGAGGTGCCCACGAACAAGCGCTCATCGCTCGGCCTGCGCACCGGCGATGAGCGTGAGGGAGACCCGCTCATTCAGCACGACATGTCCACGTGCATTCTCTGCACGCGCTGCGTGCGCGCGTGCGAGGACATCCAGGTGGTGGGTGTGCTCGAGACGGGTTTCCGCGGCGAGCACGCCGAGATCATCGTCGGTTCGGATGGCAACCCGGAGCATGCGGGATGTACGTGGTGCGGCGAGTGCGTGCGCGTGTGCCCCACCGGCGCGATCCACGACATCATTCCGCTCGCCAAGATGAAGGCGGAGTCGCTGCGAGAGCCCGTGCGCGACGTGCGGAGTGTGTGTCCGTACTGCGGTGTGGGATGCCAGATCGATCTCGAGGTGCGCGGCAACGACATCCAGCGCGTGAGAAGCCCGTGGATCGAGGAGACGACGCCGAACATCGGCTCGACGTGCGTGAAGGGCCGCTTCGGATTCGACTTCGCAATGCATCGCGACCGGCTGACGAAGCCGCTCATTCGCAAGGGCTGGGTGAAGCGCGACGGCCAGTGGTCGTGGGAGCCGTCCACCGAGCAGACCGCTAAGTGGGGACGTCGCAACGGTCCGTGGATGATCGTGGCCGAGGAGGCGCAGACGCACAAGCGGCGGCCCAAGTTCAATCCGCTGCAGAAGCTTCCGCTGCTCGACCAACCATTGGGCGATGCGCGCGACCGTGTGGCGACACCCGCCAGCTGGTACGAGCCGTTCCGCGAGGCAACATGGGATGAAGCGCTCGACCTCGCTGCGACGCAGATGCTCAAGCTGCGCGACACGCGAGGACCGGACAGCCTGGCGGTGTTCTCGTCCGCCAAGTGCACCAACGAGGAGAATTATCTGCTGCAGCGACTGCTGCGCGCCGCGATCGGCACGAACAATATCGATCACTGCACGCGGCTCTGCCACTCGTCCTCGGTGAGCGCGATGCAGCGCGCGATGAGCACGAGCGCGGCGTCCGGATCGATGCGAGAGGTCGAGACCGAGAGCGACGTCATCTTCATTCTCGGGGCCAACACTACCGAATCGCATCCGGTGTTCGGCGCGGCGATCAAGAGGGCGCAGAGGCGCGGCGCGACGCTGATCGTCGCGGATCCGCGCCGCATAGAGCTCGCCGAGCGTGCGGACATCCACCTCCAGATGCTCCCGGGCACGGATGTGGTGCTGCTCAACTCCATGGTTCATCACATCTTCGCGAAGAAGCTCGAGGACACGAAATTCATCGAGTCGCGCACACACGGGATCGACGCGCTGCGCGAGTCCGTGGAACCGTACACGCCCGAGATGGCGGAGACGATCACCGGCGTGCCCGCCGACACCATTCGGCGCGCGGCCGAGCTGTACGCGAAAGGGCCCCGCTCGTCCACGCTGTGGGCGATGGGGCTCACCCAGCACCACACCGGCACCGACATCGTCACCACCCTGCTCAACCTGCTGCTCGTGACGGGCTCGATCGGTCGGTGGGGCGCGGCGATGATGCCGATTCGCGGACAGAACAACGTGCAGGGCGCGAGCGATGTGGGAGCGATCCCCATGTCCTATCCGGACTATCTGCCGGTGGAAGACCCGAAAGTGCGCAAGATCTTCGCGGACGAATGGCACGTGCCCGAGGAGCGGCTTTCGCTCGTTCCGGGCCTTCGCGTGACGGAGATCGTGCAGGAGGGAAGCCCGGTGCACGGGCTCTTCGTGATGGGAGAGAATCCCATCATCTCCGATCCCGACATCTCGCACGCCGAGGAGTGGTTTCACAATCTCGACTTCGTTGCCGTGCAGGATCTCTTTCTCACGGAGACGGCGCGCTACGCGGACGTGGTGCTGCCGGGTGCATCCTTCGCGGAGAAGACGGGAACGGTGGTGAACACCGAGCGTCGCATCCAGCTCATGCACAAGGCGATCGATCCGCCGGGCGATGCGCGCGGAGATCTGGAGATCCTCATCGAGCTGTCGAACCGTGTCGGACTGCCCACGCCGTTCGAGAGCTCGGCGCAGGTGATGGATGAGATTGCGCGCGTGACGCCGTCGTGGCGCGGCGTGTCGCACGCGCGGCTCGCCGGCGGCGGGCTGCAGTATCCGGTGGAAGATGCGCATCACCCGGGAACGGATTTCCTGTTTGCGAGTCACTTCCCCACCAGCGATGGCAAGGCGACGCTCGTCCCGGTGGAGTTCCTGCCCCCGGCCGAGCTGCCGGATGCCGAGTTCCCGTTCTTCATGAACACGGGTCGCCAGATGTACCACTGGCACACGGGAACGATGACGCGGCGCGCGCACGGACTCGATGCGCGCGAGCCGACGCCGACGGTCGAGCTGAATCCGGAGGACGCAGCGGAGCTCGGAATCGAGGATGGCGATCCCGTGCGCATCACGTCGCGCCGCTCCTCGATCGAGATCGCGGTGCGCATCTCGGATCGCGTCGCGCGCAAACAGATCTTCATCCCCATGCACTACCGCGAGGCCGCGGCGAATCTGCTCACGAATCCGGCGCTCGATCCATACGCGAAGATTCCGGAGTTCAAGGTGTGCGCCGTGCACATCGAGCCGGTGACGCGCAACGGCGAGCGCTTCGGCGCCGACACGAGAAGCGAGCGCGCCGCAGCGAGCGACATTCACGAGCGCCAGCTCGTGGCCGGAGACGACTAAGTGGATCTTGGGATCGACGGAAAAGTTGCGCTCGTCACCGGTGCGTCCAGCGGGCTCGGGCGCGCATGTGCACGCGCGCTCGCGGCCGAAGGCGTGTCGGTCGCGCTGATCGCGCGACGATCCGAGGAGCTCGAGCGCGTGGCCGCGGAGATCTCCGCCGAATCCGGGCGAAGAATTCTCCCGCTCGTCGCCGACGTCACCGACAGCGATGCCACCGCGGCGGCAGTGGCCGAGGCGAAGGCGACGCTCGGGCCCATCGATATCCTGATCGCGAATGCGGGAGGACCACCCTCCACCAATTTCGAGACGACGACGTTCAAGCAGTACGTCACGGCGATCGAGCTCAATCTGCTGTCGTCGATCCGCCTCACGCAGCTCGTCGTGCCGGGAATG
>DASXQD010000469.1:0-10293 GCA_036493195.1 Gemmatimonadaceae bacterium
CGGCTCCCAGCGGCCGGCCTTCAGCTGCTCGAGCGAGCGCTCCGCATCGGTGCGTAACGAGCCATCTGCATCGCGATACAAGCCTTCGCCATACAGGCTCATGCTCGATGCGACCACGAGCCGCTCCACCGGATCACGAGAGAGCGCCTCGAGCAGCACGGCAGTGCCGCAATTGTTCACATCAGTGTAATGCTCGATCTCGTACATGCTTTGGCCGACACCCACGGCTGCAGCCAGATGATAGACGGCATCGATCCCGTTGAGCGCGCGTCGAACCGCATCCGGATCGCGGACATCGCCTACGACGAGCTCCACCTCAGGGTCGAGATATTCCGGCCGCGATGCATTCGCTCCGTGCACTTGCTCAGCGAGATTGTCCAGCGCGCGCACCTTGTAGCCGCGCCCGAGCAGCTCGTCGGCGAGATGAGATCCGATGAATCCTGCACCACCCGTGATCAAGATGTGCCGCATTCCTCCCCTCCACTGCCGCTCGTTTGTCGATCCAGGTCGATGAAATCCGTACGGGCGTTACGACGAGTGCCGCTGCCACAACACGAGTTCATCAGTTTTGTCGGTGCGCGATGACACCGGTTGTGGAAAGTGCAAAGCACATGCCCTACTTACCTGTGCGCGCGTGCAATGCGACCGCGACAGCGGGCGTTGCATGCCTTGATTTTTTGTCGCGCTCGCATGCTGCGCGCGGTAGCCGGCGCACACGGGGATTCCGTACAACTTCGTTCCCAAAAGGCGGCCTGAATCGTCCCTTGATGATCGCTCGCGCGACCTTCATCGCTCCTCCAGCTCGACAGTCACACGCATCTCATGAGTCATGTAGAATCGGCACGCGAAAGTGTGCGCCCGCGTACACTCCTCGTACGTTCGCTGCAGTTTGTTCGCCCGCTCAAGCGACAAATCGCCGGCATCAGCGCGCTCGCCGTCATAGTCGCGTCGCTCGGAGTCGCGGAGCCGCTGGTGTTGAAGCGCATCTTCGACGCGCTGGGCGCGCACGCTTCGATCTCGGCGCTCGTTGCGCTCGCCTCTGTGCTCTTTGGCCTGCTCGCCTCGCGCACGGTGCTCGATGCGCAGCTGAATGCGTCGACCTGGCGCACGCGTCTCGGAGTGGATTACAGACTGCGCGAAGCGCTTCTGGGCAAGCTCGGCACTCTGCCGCTCTCGTACCATCAGCGCGAGAGCGTTGGCGGGACCGTCAATCGCCTCAATCGCGGCATCGATGGATATGTCTCCGCCTTCAGTGAGATCGCGTTCAAGCTCACGCCCGCGCTTGCGTACTTGCTGCTCGCCGCCGTGGCGCTCTTTCGCATGGAATGGCGACTCGCTCTGATCGTTCTCGCGTTCACTCCACTCCCCGCGCTCATTGGCGTGTGGGCCGCGCGCGAGCAGACCGAGCGCGAGCGCAAGCTCATGCGGCGCTGGACGACGCTCTATTCGCGCCTCAACGAAACTCTCGATGGCATCCGCATCGTGAAGTCCTTTGCCATGGAAGAAGTGGAGCGACGCCGATTCCTGAGCGGACAGCGTGAAGGCAATTCCATAGTGGAGCGCGGCGCGCGCAGAGATGCGGCGACGGGAGCAATGCGGGGCTTGTCCGCCATCATTGCTCGAATCACGGTCATCATCGTCGGAAGCATGATGATCAGCCATGGACAGATCACGATCGGAACACTCGTGGCTGTGCTTGGATTCATTGGCGGGCTGCTCGGGCCGGTCCAGGGATTGACCGACGTCTACCAGACGATGCAGCGCGGCACCGTCGCTCTCGAGACGATCTTCAGCATTCTCGACGCGCCCGACACCGTCGCCGACGTCGCGGAGCCGATCAAGCTCGCCAATGCTCGAGGCGAGGTGCACTTCGAGCACGTGAGCTACTCGTACGACAACGGCACTCGCGTGCTGCACGATATCGATCTGCACGTCACGTCGGGCGAGACGGTTGCCATCGTCGGTCCGAGTGGTGGCGGGAAGACGACGCTGCTTCTGCTGCTGCAGCGACTGTATCCGCTCGACGCGGGTCGCATCGAGCTCGATGGCACCGACATCCGGGAAATCTCCGCCCGTACCCTTCGCCAGAACATCAGCGCCGTCTACCAGGACGTCGGACTCTTCAACGACACCATACGAGACAACATCGCGTACGGCCGCCCCACCGCGAGCGATGCGGAGATCGAGGAAGCGGCACGCGTCGCGTTGGCGCACGACTTCATCACCGCGCTTCCGGAGGGCTACGACACCATCGTGGGCGAGCACGGGAGCAGGCTTTCCGGCGGCCAGAAGCAGCGTGTCGGCATCGCTCGCGCATTGCTCAAGGATGCGCCCATTCTCATTCTCGACGAAGCGACCGCCGCGCTCGATGCGGAGTCAGAGGCGCTCGTGCAACAGGCGCTCGGCAATGCCGTGCGAGGTCGGACGACATTCATCATCGCGCATCGTCTCGCCACTGTCGTGAATGCCGATCGCATCGTGGTGCTTCGGAACGGACACATCGAGGAGATCGGCACGCACGTCGGGCTCATGCACAGCGGCGGCTACTACGCGTCGCTCGTGCAGGGACAATCGGGAGGAATGCTGATCTCCAACGCCGCCTGACACGAGCCCTCTCCGCAAGTGGTATGGCTCCTGCGGCGTGAGCCGTTGGAGGTGTCGCATGAAGCTCGTGATATTCGGCCTCACGATCAGCTCATCGTGGGGGAACGGTCATGCCACACTCTGGCGCGGATTGCTGCGCGCTTTCGCGAAGCGCGGTCACGACGTCGTGTTTTTCGAGCGCGACGTGCCGTACTACGCCACTCACCGCGACCTTCGCGAGCTCGAGCACGGACGGCTGCGGCTGTACGCAGACTGGGCGGATGTACGCGATGAAGCGAAGCGCGAGCTCGAGGATGCGGACGCCGGCATGGTGACCTCGTACTGCCCCGATGGCATTGGAGCGAGCGAGCTCGTGCTCGACTCGAACGTCGCGCGTCGGGTCTTCTATGATCTCGATACTCCGGTAACGCTGTCGCAGCTGTCCGCCGGCGAGCGCGTTCCCTACCTCCCGCCGCAGGGCCTCGGCGACTTCGATCTCGTGCTCAGCTACACGGGCGGCGAGGCGCTGACCGAGCTCCGCTCCCGGCTCCATGCGCGACTCGCGGCTCCGCTCTACGGGAGCGTCGATCCGAACGAGCATCGTCCGGTCGCACCCGTTTCCGAGTATCGATCCGATCTCTCGTATCTCGGGACATACGCCGAGGATCGACAGCACGCGTTGACGGAGCTCTTCCTCGAGCCGGCGCGTCGGCTTCCGTCGATGCGTTTTCTGATCGGAGGGGCGCAGTATCCGTCCTCCTTTCCGTGGAGCGAGAACATTCACTTCAAGCGGCACCTGCCGCCGGCGGAGCATCCCGCGTTCTTCTCCTCATCCCGTATGACGCTGAACGTGACGCGAGGTGCGATGGCGACGATGGGATGGTGCCCGTCCGGCCGGCTGTTCGAAGCGGCCGCGTGCGGGGTGCCGATCCTGAGCGATTCCTGGGCGGGGCTTGATCAGTTCTTCACGCCGGGCTCGGAAATATTCGTCGCCGAGAACAGCGATGATGCCGTCGGGGCCATCGCCCTGGATGATGCCACGCTGCGCTCGGTGGCGGCGGCGGCGCGGGAGCGCGCGCTCACGGAGCACACCGCCGAGCGGCGTGCGGCGGAGCTCGAATCGATGCTCGCGAGCTTCGCCGCGGAAACGGTGGAGCGCTGACATGTGGGGAATCGTTCCGGCAGCCGGCGCGGGGAGCCGCATCCAGCCGCTCGCATTTTCCAAGGAGCTTCTGCCGGTGGGGAGCAGGCTCGAGGATGGCGTCGAGCGTCCGCGCGCGGTGAGCGAGTACGTGGTGGAGCGGATGCTCAACGCCGGTGCCGACAAGATCTGCTTCGTCGTGTCGCCGGGAAAAACGGACATACTCGAGTATTACGGCGGAAGCATCGGGAGCGCGCGTGTGGCGTACACGGTCCAGTCGCGGGCAGCCGGCCTGTGCGACGCGATCTTCTGCGCGCTTCCGCTGATCGCTGCGACGGAGAGCGTGATCATCGGACTTCCCGACACCATTTGGTATCCCGCAAACGCGTTGCGCACGCTGCCCGACGACTCGCTCTCCTTTCTGCTCTTCCCTGTCGAGCGCCCGGAGCTCTTCGACGCGGTGCGCACCGACGCGAGCGGTCGCGTGCTCGCGATTCATGTGAAGGAGCACAATCCAGGCTCGTCGTGGGTGTGGGGCGCCTTCAAGATGCCGGGTGCAGTGCTCGCGGATCTTCACGCGCTCTGGACTGAGCGCGAGTGTCGCGATGAATATTTCGGCACGCTCGTGAACGCCTGGCTTGCTCGGGGAGGCAGCGCGGTGGGTGTGCGCGCCGGCACGTCGTACGTGGATGTCGGAACGCTGCACGGCTACCGGCAGGCGATCGACCTTCTCAAGGAAGCCGTCGACGATGACGGCGACGCTCACCTACCGCCCGAGATCGCGCGCCTGTCGCAGATGCGAGAGCTCGGGGTGATCGCGCCGCGTCTCGATCGCTAGATCGCGCTCACAGGATCGGCCACAGATCGCGCGTTACGTCGAGCGAGAACGTCCACCGGCCATGATGGAGGCCGCGCGCGACATCCACGCGCAACAGGTCGAAGAAAAGCAGCGCGCCGACACCAACGGCGGGATACCATCCGGCGCGCTCAGGCACGAACGAAGCTTCGTTCCCCGAATAGATGAGCGTCGCGAAAGGCGCGAGCGTCGCGCGCGCGGGCGCTTTGCCATACGGCCCGAGCGAGAGTCCAAAAAACGGTACGCTGCTGCGCCATTCCACTCGCGCACTCGCGCCCACCCTGCCGGCAAACTGATGATATCCGTAGCCCGGTCCTGACACAGGGCCGCCAAGATACACCAGCTCCTGCGCAGGCGCATTCGCGGCTCCCGTGAGTCCCGCAATCGTTCCTTCGACGACCAGATTCCCGTCACCCATCCTGCGCTCACCATGCGCACCGAGCGTCGCGCGCGCGAACGACGCGTGCGCATCGTCCTCATTGTCGAGCGCCTGCGTCACTCCGCCGCGAAGCTGCCCTCTGAATCGCGTCTGAAAGCCGCCCAGCATCACAGGAGCGGGACGAGTGAATCCGAGCACGAGGCGTTCCTCGTGCAGCGCGCGAGCAGGGACGGTTCGCTCGTAGCTCCCCCATGCCGGGCTCGCGTGAATGCGCACCGAATCCTGATGCTCCCACGTGCCCTCGAGTCGCCAGCGCAGGCCAGCATGCTCTCCGAGCTCCGCGGCGAGTCCCGCAGCCCACACGTCGTACGGATCCGTGGCATCGCTCCCGAACTCCTGCGCGGCAAAGCTGTTCACGGCCGTCGAGCGCTCGGCGATGTCGCCCACGTCGCGGTAGTCGCGCGTGCCGAACAGCTCGACCCCGGTGCCATCGCCGCGACGGAGCGCGACGCCAAGCCGACCTTTGAGCACGTGATCGGAAAATCCGTAGCGCGCGCGCAGCGACGGCACGACGCCCCCGCCCGCACGAACGCTCGCACCGGCACCGAGTGCGAGCCCCTCCACGCGGTTCACGCGCGCGAAGTCCGAAATCTTGCGCGCGGACAACGACGCGCCTTCCGCGCGCGCGAGCGCCTGCTGCTGCACGAGCGCGCGTGCCTCCTCCTGAACCTTTCGCACATCTTCATCGCTTGCGGCGCGCACGTCGGAGGGTAGCGAATCGAGAATGCGCCCGTGCCATTCGTGCAGCGCGAGCTCGCGCGCAGGCGCGCTCACGATTTCGGAGCCACCCGCGAAGACGGAGAGTGGAATTCCCTGATTGATCTCATAGCCCGAGATCTCCCAGCGACCGCGGATGATGCCGCGCGCTGGAAAGTCGAGCCATCGTCCCGTGCGCCGGATCTCGACCTCCTGATGCAGCGGAAGCCAGAACCGTCCCTGCACGAGCGCGTTCTCGAGCACGATCGAGATGTCCTCGAGCTCCTTGTCGAGATAGGCCGGGCGCGTGAAGGTGAACGCCATGCGCACCACATCGGCCGTCGAGCGATCGATGTACAGCGCGCCGACGAGCCGCGGCTGCGAGGGATCCCTGGGGCGAACACGAAGCTCGTACACGCGAACGACACGATCGGGAAGGCGGATGCTCAACGAGTCGTTGATCGCGAAATCGTAGTCACCAACACCTGCCGTGGAGAGCGGGTGCGGCACGTCGCGCACCTCATCGCCCTCACCAATTCGGATGATGCTCGGAAAATTGTTCTGGACGATGCCGAGGTGGTCCTGGTGGTACGCGATGTTCGTTGGTAGCGCGAGCGTGTCGCGTCGTCCGACGATGCGCTGCTTGCTGAGATTGGGCGCGCGCCAGTACACTTCCAGCGCGAGCTCATCGGAGCGCACAACCTTGGGCGGATCGGGAAAGTTTTCGCCGACCTGCGCGAGGAAGGTGAGATAGCCGTGAGCGGTGGTGTGGTAGTCGCGCAGCGCCGTGTCGGCCAGCTGCTGCGCGCGTCGCGCCGTCGCTCGCTCCACCAGCTCTCGCGCGCGATCGTCATTCCAGGCCTGTGCGCGCATCGGCTGCGCGATCGCGCAGAGAACGACCGCCAAACACGCGGCCACGAACGCCGCGAGGAATCTGCTCATGAGTGGAAAATGTCACGGCACGTGCAGGGCGCGGCAAGCGCGTGACGAACGAGCGTTACGCCTCGCGCGCGCGAACATCACGTGACCACGTTCGACCGCTTCAAGGCTCTCGCGCAGCGCGGCGGGCTCGTTCCCGTGTGGCGAGACTGCCTGCTCGATGCCGAGACACCAGTCTCCGCGTTTGCGAAGCTGCGGCGCGGTCCATTCGCATTCCTGCTGGAATCGGCGCCAGCTGGTGGCGAGACATGGGCGCGCTACACCTTCATGGGCACCGAGCCGCGAGGGGCGTGGCGGCTGAAGGACGGAGTAGCCGAGGACTGGACACTGGCTCACGGTTGGCACAACGCGCGAACGCCTGCCGATCCGCTGGCCGACCTGCAGTCGCTCGTCGCGAAACACGAGCCGGTCGATGTCCCGGAGCTGGGCGCCTTCTGGAGCGGCGCCGTCGGATTTTTCTCGTATGACATAGCGCGGCACATCGAGCGCCTGCCAAACGCGCCTCCGCGCGCGATCGACGCGCCCGACGCGCTGTTCGTCTTCACGCACGCGCTCGTGATCATCGACGCGTTGAGGTCGCAAGCGCGCGTCGTGGTCGGAGTGCCGGTAAGCGCGGGCGCAAGCGATTCGGAGCTGCAGCGCGCGCACGCGGATGCGTTGCGCGACATCGACGCGACGATCGCGCGACTGCGCGCGCCGGGGAGCCTCGCGCCGCTCGATCTCGATCGCTCATCCCCGCCAGCCACGGGCAGCTATACATACTCGCGCGCGAAATTCGAGCAGGATGTCGAGCGCATCCGCGAGTACATCTTCGCCGGCGACTGCTTTCAGGCGCTCCTCGCGCGGCGCATCCAGGTGCCACTGGACTTCGAGCCCGCCGAGCTCTATCGGGCACTGCGCGCGCTCAATCCGTCGCCCTACATGTATCATCTCGTGCTCGATGGTCTCGAGCTCGTGGGCAGCTCGCCCGAGCTGCTCGTGCGAGTCGCCGGAGGGCGCGTCACCGTACGTCCGATCGCCGGCACGCGCCCACGAGGGCTCACTCCCGAGGACGACGAGCGACTCGCGGCCGAGCTGCTGGTAGATGAGAAAGAGCGCGCCGAGCACGTGATGCTCGTCGATCTCGGACGGAACGACGTGGGGCGCATCGCGAAATACGGAACGGTCGAGGTGACGGACCTCATGGTCGTGGAGCGCTACAGTCACGTCTTTCACATCGTGAGTCAGGTCGAGGGGCAGCTGCAGGACGATGCGTCCGCCATTGACGTGTTCCGCGCAACATTCCCCGCCGGAACGATGACCGGTGCGCCGAAGGTGCGCGCGATGCAGATCATCGACGAGCTCGAGCCGGAGCGCCGCGGCCCGTACGCGGGCGCCATTGGCTATATAGCGGCCGGCGACCGGCGAATGGATCTCGCGATCACGATTCGCACGTGCGTGATCGCCGACGGCATCGCATCGGTGCAGGCGGGCGCGGGCATCGTGGCCGATTCGGTTCCCTCCAACGAGTGGGAAGAGACCGAGAACAAGGCGCGCGCGATGCTCACGGCGATCGGGCAGGTGCGGAAGCGATAGACATTACAAGGAGATCCCCATGAAGCTTTCTAAACGTCTCTCACCAGGCGCGCGTGGCGATCGCATGATGGTAGTTACCAGTTTTCCAGAATACAGTCCCGACAGCAATCACTTCGCTACGATGGTCTCGACTGGAAAGAACTAGGCGCTCGCGGTGCATGGAAACTGGGCCGACGTATGACGACCTCCTGGAAGTGAATCCGAATGTCGCGCCCTTCCTGGACTCGCGTACGTTCCGCTTCTTGGGCGTGAAGAATGGTTGGGTGTATTGGTTGACGGTGAACCTGGGGAGCTGAGGATAACGGTTCAGATTCAGAACCTCGAAGGAGAGGCGATGCGAAAAATGCAAATTCCAGCCGCCCTCGTGGCCCTGTTCTTCTCGATGTCCATGGCGTCCACAAGACCCCTGCACGCGCAGACGCAAGCGGCAGCACCGGCGGCCGCGGCGGCAAATGAAAAGTATGTGCTCTGTTCTGCCGATCCGACCGGGCCAGTCGCCTACATCAATCAGATCTTCGCGGCAGTGATGCCGCATGTAGCGGCAAGCGGGATGCGAGGCGGGGTCGAGAAGAACGAGAACTACGCGTTACAACCTCTCTTCCTCGCATTCCACCGGAAAAAGTACGGTTCCAACTATCAAGGTCAGCTCAGTTGCCTCACGACGTTCACGCCCAACGCGGCGGGACTCCACGCGGCGCAAAGTCAAAAGCAGCGCCTGGAGGATTTGGCCAAACAAAACAAGGCGCAGATCGTCGAGACCGACTGGAAGTACACGCCGTAATCGACGTGCACCCAGCAGGTGGCGCAGGCGAGAAGCCTTCCGCGAATTAGCCGCAATTCGAACCCTACAACGGACAGCCAAGCCATGGGACGAACGAAGCTTCCAGCGTACTTGGGGCCTCTATCCCTCTCGACGCTCCTTCTGGCCTCCGCACCGGCGTTGCACGCGCAAGTGCAAACCGCTCCGGCTGCGGGCACGTCAGTGGCGGTGACAATGATGGACCCCGTGAACTCCACGGTGAATAGCGCTATCCGGTCGAGCTGGACAACGCACCTCGTCTCCGTGACGATGAGCGGTCATCCCGTTGCGTTCGGAGGTCCCGTGACCGCGATGGAGATCTGCTTCTCCAACCCGCCTCCCTTTCGCTCCGATCCGAGCCACGGGATGGAGTATCTCACGGCCGCATTCGAGGTTCCGGTCGACGCATTGCGAGCAATCCCGGAGCTCGAGCCCGCATTCGCCGGCTATCTCAACACGACCTATCATGCGAGGCTGAACGTCACGTGCCAGCCGATCTGGAGCATCGCCGACGCGCAAACTGTGCAGAAAAAGATCATTGGCGACCGCGATCGCGCCAAGTTGAAGATGGTGAATACCGGGTGGAGATATGGACAGCCACCGCTCGCGCCGGGACAGAGCGGTTTCGATCCGCTGGCGCTGGGACCAGGCGGCCTGGACCTCTCGCAACATCGCCCGACGACGTACTTCTGCTCGTTGAGTGCGCCCGGAGGCACCACCATGGCGCAAACGGATAAGGCCCTCGCAAACCAGGTAACCTATGTCAGCCCGGTATTCCAGGCGGACTGGAACACGACCCCTGTTGACAGGGCTTTTGACGTGTACATCCGGGACCATTTCGTTCACGATCTCGCGCTCTCGGACACCCGCCCCAGATGCAGCGCACAGAGCCCTGCAGTGCAAGCGATGATGCACGAGCGCGCCATGATATCGAGTGCAGACAACGGGCACGCAGTCCCGGTGGATTTCACCTACACGTCCGCCCAGGAAACGCAGGCAACGGTCGCACAGTCTGCGGACGCAGCACATACGGCTGCGGCGGCGGTTCCCACAGCGGCGGCCAATCAGAAGTACGTGGTGTGCGCCTCCGAAAACGACGGGCCGAGCATTTATGTCTCCGAAATCTTCCCCGCCGTCATGCCGCCTCAGCCGGCGGGGCGACCGGGAAACGGGGCGGCCCAACGAGCCATGGCTTCCATAATCGATGGCTTCCAGACGCGGTTCCTCGCGTTTCTCCAGACAAAGTACGGCTTCAAGAGCGGTTC
>DASXQD010000470.1:0-1749 GCA_036493195.1 Gemmatimonadaceae bacterium
GCGCGAGCGGCACCGCCGGCGTCTTCAACCGCGCCGCGAGCGCCGCGTTTCGCGCCCGCCGCTCGTGCAGGCGGTGCAGCTGCCATACGCCGAGCCGCGAGAAGACCAGCGCGGTCACGATCGCGAGGACAGCGGCAAGCACGTTGCGTCGCTTCATGCGCAAAAGATAACGGCCGGCGAGAGGCCGCTCAGAAAAAGCTGATCTGCTCGCCCAGGTCGTTCGGATCTGCCGGCGTCTGTCCGAACAGTCGCTGCAGCTGGCGCACCGAGGCCGGCGAATGCCCCGCGAAGTGATTGTTCACGTAGCCATACACGGCTGTCACCTTCTGGATGAGCATCAGAAGCGATTCCGACCACTGCTCGATCTCTCGCGTGCGATCGAACTGCAGCCGCGAGTAGTCGACGATGTCGCGATCGGGCCCCATCCAGCGCACGTATGCAAAGTCCGCCGTCGGACGCTCGGCGAGCGCCAGCATCGTCTTGCGCGGAATCCATCGCGCATCCACCAGCGTGAGCGCGACGCGGTATTCGGCGAGCAGCGCGATCACCCCATCGTTGATCCAGCGACGATCACGAAATTCGATCGCGATCTGAAGGTCGCTCGGCAGTGTCGGAAGAAATGATGCGAGCGCAGGAAGCTCGTTCGGACCGAAATCGGGGCCGAGCTGAATGAGCACGGGACCCAGCTTGGGCCCCAGCTCGCGTGCGCGATCGAAGAAGAGCGCGGTCGAATCCTCGGCGCCGCGCAAGCGCTTCTCGTGCGTGATCTCCTGCGGAAGCTTGAGCGCAAAGACAAAATTGTCCGGAACGCGGGCGGCCCATCCGCGAACGACCTTCGACGCCGGAATCGCATAGAAGGTGGAGTCGACTTCCACCGTATCGAACGCGCGTGCGTAGAGCGAGAGGTAGTCGGGGGCGCGGGTGCCCTCCGGATAGAACGGGCCCACCCAGGCATCGTAATTCCACCCCTGAGTGCCCAGCCGAATGGGAGACATGCAACAAATCGTGGCGGATATCGAGGAAGGTTGCAATGGCGCAGAGCGAGGACTGATCGCTATGTTGCATGCGAACGCTGGAGGCGTCCGTTGCGCCCCGGTGGCCGCCCCAGGCGCGCCGTCGGTCTCATCCTTGCAACGTGTGCAGACGGACAACCGCGGCGACGCACGCACAGGAGCACGATGGAACGTGAACGAGAAGAGCGGCGGATGAACGACGATCATCGAATCGGCGAGCAGCCCGCACGGCACGAGGGTGAGCGCGAGGTGACTGCGCTCGGCCGCTCCGTTGACCTCATCGTGTTCGAGATCGGGCAATCGCTCGGCGGTTGGTGGGCGGCGGACGAGGTGACCACGAAAGTGCGCCAGGTCACGTTCGAGGACGATGTCGTGTATCGCGCGCACTACGACTTTTCGCCCACACGCCTCGCCGATCGGTCGTACGAAGTCGTGCGGCCCGCGTACCTGATCGGACACATCGCGGGCGCGAATCCCTCGTACGAGGGACTCTCGTTCGAGAACATCGAGAGCGATCTTCGGGGTGGCTGGACCGAGGAGATTCGTGCGAAGCACGGGGAGTGGGACGCCGCTCGGCAGTACGCGAAAGAGGCGTTCGGGCGGCAGCGCCAGCGCGCGTGGAGGAGCAGCGGCGAGCATCGTCGCATGACGTCGGAGCGCCAGACCGAATACGGGGACGGCGGCTCGGACTAGACGCGGCGCACCACACCGCGATTATCTTAGTGCTGAGATGACC
>DASXQD010000471.1:0-6750 GCA_036493195.1 Gemmatimonadaceae bacterium
CACCACGGCAGCGGCCACGGGACCGCTCAATCCTGCGGGCGGAGTCTTGAAGTGCACGCCGTTCTCGAGCGCCGCGTAGGTGACGCGCTCGCCGTTGTCAGCCACGTCGTTGCTGTTACGGTCCTCGAGAATGCGGAGACGCCTGTTGACGAGGTCGAAGCTGACGACGACATCAGAGTGCCGCGTGACTGCCAGCCGCTCTGCGTTCTCGAGCGAGACACGCACGGTGCGCGCGCCAGAATCCACCTGGAACTTCGTGAAGCTCACTCTGGGATAGGCGAGCGTCGCGAAGATTCCGACGATGGCGCACACGATGAGCAGCTCGACCGCGCTGAATCCAACGGGGAGCCTCGGGCGCGGCACTGTCACGTGGCTGGATGAGGCGCGGACGTTTCTGAGCATCTGCGAACACTCCCCGGGGCAGCAGGAACGACGAAGGGCGCTATCCCTTGACTGGCTTCGACTTACCTGGTGTTTCGCCTCGAACGAACGCGTGCTTCCGAAGCGGTCTCGTCGCTCATGAGTCGATGCGTGAGCCATGCCGATGTGCATCGTCTGAAGTCACAAGGATTTATGTTTGACACCGGCACTCCTGGCTATGCAAGGAAGTGCCGGTTCGCTAGAAATTGCAGAGCGTTCGACTGCTCCGGCGCGCTGACCGGAGAGACTCCTGCCCCACCGTCACCGTCACGCGCCGCGCCTCGACCGAAGCGCACGCGCTCTGTGCGCTTGCTGGCCCAAAACGTCACGCCGCTGGCGTTATCGGCTGTGACATGACAGTAACCAGCCGCGTCCTACCTATGATGATGACTCTTCAACCGAGATAGCACGTGGGTCTGGTCGCCACTCTGCTTCCCAGCCCGCACAGGCTGAATCGCGTTCGCACCGCGCTGCGGGACCATTACACGATGGTTCCCTGCAACGATTGGCCGGAGCTGCTCGCCGCCTGCGCGGCGCGCCCGGTCACGATCGCGCTCATCGATCTGTTCCCTGCGACGCAGGTGAGCGACACCTTCGACTGGCTTCGCCAGGTGAAGCGCCGCTTTCCCTCCGTCACCGTCGTGCTCTACGCGGCGGTTCCGCCGGCGCGGCCGCGAGATCTGTTCGAGGCGGGACGATTCGGGGTCGATGGACTGATCGTCGCCGATCAGGACGATGAGCCGCGGCGACTGCTCACGATCATCGAGCAGGCCGAGGCGCGCGGGATCATCGAGCTGCTGAGGCCCGCGATCGCGGATGTGAAGCCGACGGTGCGCGACGCGCTGCTCGTCACTGTCACTCGCGCCCATCAACGACTCTCGCCCGACCTGCTCGCCCGCATCCTGGGCATTCGCCGCAAGGTGCTGTCCGACCGCCTCGTGCAGGCCGGCTTTCCCACCGCGCAGCGACTGATCGCGTGGGGGCGCCTCGTGGTCGCCGCGAAGATGCTCGAGGACAACGAGCGCACGGCGGACAGCGTCGCGCTCGCGCTCGACTTTCCATCCGGCAGCGCCTTTCGCAACACGTGCCAGCGCTACGTGCACGCGGCACCGCACCAGATCCGCGCGCGCGGCGGCGCCGCGTACGTGATCGGCGCGCTGCTGCGCCACGTACAGTCGGCGGATGGACGTCGACAGACACTTCCGCGCGTGCACACGCGCGCTCCGAGGCTTGCCGTATGACGGATCACATGACCGCGCTGGCCGAGGGCGACGAAGCCGAGAAGCGCGGCGATCTGCCCGCGGCGATCGTTGCCTACCGACGCCTCTCCGCATCCGAAGTCGCGCCGTCGGCAGCGCAGGGACTTTTTCGCCTGGGCCGCGTGGCGTGGAGACAGGGGCGACTCGACGATGCGCTCGAGCTCTACGAGCGCGCGCGCGCGGCGGCGATCGAGCTCTGCGACGATGACCTGCGCGCCGCCATCGAGAACGGCGTGGGCTCGGTGTTCTGTCAACGCGGGATATTCACGCAGGCGCGCGCATCGTACGCGGTGGCGTCCGAGCTCGCGGTGTCCACCGCCCTTCGCGGACGCATCCAGATCAACATGGGCGCGCTCGCGCTTCTTCTGGGCGATATCGAGCAGGCGCGCGCGAGCTACGAGCGCGCGGTGGAGCTGCTCGACTCGATCAGCGATGAAGAGGCACTCACGATCGCGCTGCACAACCTGGCGCTCGCGCACGCGGAGGAGCAGGACTGGGACGCAGCGGAGACATCGTTCGCGCGATGTCTCGCAATTGCGGAGACGCGCGCGGACCGGAGTGTGATCGCGGGCGTGCTGCTGAACCAGGCGGAGCTGCGCTGCGAGTCGGAGCGATATGCGGAGGCGCTCGAGCGCAGCGAGAAGTCGCTTGCGCTCTTCGGCGAGATGGAGGATGAGAACGGGCGGGCGGCGGCGCTACGCGTGCAGGGGGAGATCTACCGCAAGATGCATCAGCTCGAGGAAGCGGAGCCGCGACTGAAGGAAGCAATCCGGATTGCGGGCCGGCTGCAGCTCCTGACGCTGGAGGCCGAGGCGGCGCGCGAGCTCGGAATGGTGAAGGCCGCGCGTGGCGATGTGACGAGCGCAACCAAGTGGCTGCGCCGTGCGCTCGCAAGATTCTCGCTCATGAGCGCGGACGATCAGATGCACGCGATCGAGGAGCAGCTGCAGGCGCTCAAGCCGTGGCGGCCGAGCGGGGAGAACAAGACGGTGGTGAAGAAGGGCTGAACGCGCCGACGTCAGCCGAGCGGCTCGTTTCCCATCAGCACCGCCATCAGCGCCTTCTGCACGTGGAGGCGATTCTCCGCCTCATCCCACACTCGGCTCTGCGGCCCGTCGATCACATCGGCGGCAACTTCCTCGCCGCGGTGCGCGGGCAGACAGTGAAGGAAGATCGCGCTCTTGTTCGCACCAGACATGAGCTTCCTGTTCACTTCGTAGCCCGCGAACGCGACTTCGCGCTTCGCCTGCTCCTCTTCCTGCCCCATCGACGCCCACACGTCCGTGTTGATCACGTCGGCGCCCTTCGTCGCCTCGGCCGGATCGCGCACGACCTTCACGTTCTTGCCGCCCTCACGCGCGAGCGTTGCCGGATCCGGATCGTAGCCCTCGGGGCATGCGATCGTGAGCTGGAAGCCCAGCCTGTACGACGCGTTGATCCAGGAATTCGCCATGTTGTTGCCGTCGCCGATCCACGCGATCTTTTTTCCCTCCCACGTGCCCAGGTGCTGCTTCACGGTGAGGAGATCGGCGAGGATCTGGCATGGGTGCAGCAGATCCGTGAGCCCGTTGATCACGGGCACCGACGCGTAGCGGGCGAGCTCCTCCACCTCGCTGTGCGCGAACGTGCGAATCATGATTCCGTCCACGTAGCGCGAGAGCACGCGCGCGGTGTCGGCGATCGGCTCGCCGCGGCCGAGCTGCACGTCACGCGGCGAGAGGAAGAGCGCGTGTCCGCCGAGCTGCCAGGTGCCGACCTCGAACGACACGCGCGTGCGCGTGGATGATTTCATGAAGATCATCGCGAGCGACTTTCCCGCGAGCGGCTTCGAGGTGTACTCGCCCTTGCGCATCCGCTCGGCGAGATCGAGAAGGGAGATCAGCTCGGGCTTCGTGAAGTCGGGAATCGCGAGAAAGTCGCGATGGGACGCGTCGGGCATTTTTCCTCGGAGCGGGGTGTGTCGGGCGCGAGGAAGTTAACGAACGCGAATTGAGCGGAGCAAGCTTGCGAGTGAAGGCAGTGCTCACTGTTTCACTCTCGTCAATTTGGCGGTGAACGAAGGCACCCACGTCATTCCGCCATCCTTCGAATACCACTCCTCGTATTTGTGCGAGTCCGGCTTGATGTCGGACCACATTGCTCTCACGAGGATCGTCTTGTCCGTCACACTGTTGTCCTCACCAACCAGCACGACGCGTCCATTCTCGAACTCACCGATGTTCGATGACAGCGTCCCGACTTTGCTGTTCGCGAAGGACTGGCTCCACTGATGCGCGCTCGGGTTGTAGAGGAAAAGCGTGAGTCCTTCCCAGTGGCCCTTGGGCCCATCTGCTTCGATCTCCTCCAGTTCCGCCTTGCCGCCCCACACCTTGCGCACCGTCACAGTGCCGTTCAGCTCCATGGATGCCGAGCTGCTCTCGAATGGATCGACGATGCGCGTGATGTGGGTGTGCCACATACCGAGGTTGAAGTCGAAGTCGTGCTGTCCATCGTGCACCGCGGGTGCGGGCGCAGGAGTCTGAGTAAGAGCGACGCCGGGATGAGCGACGCCGATGATTGCGGCCAAGGCAAAGCCGAGCGCTGCCGGCATTACGCGATTCAAGGTCTGCTCCTGGTGTTTGAAAAAGAGTGCGGCCGTACCGCTCGAATGCCGCCGCAGAATTCAGCAGCGAGGACATTGCGGATTACGGTTACCAGGGTATTCTGTAAGTGGCCCATTAACAATGAGCCACTTCCCGGAAAAATTGGTGGGCCATTCGATGGATCTGTTGTTCGAGGTCGAGATAAAGCGTCCACTCCCCGGATCGCGTGAGGCGGGCCGCGTACTCTATCGTCAACTGAGCGAGGCCATTCGAGATGGCCGACTCGCCGCCGGCACGCAGCTGCCCGCGACCCGCAAATCGGCTGCGTTCTTCGGCGTTTCGCGCAACACGATGGCGAAGATCTATGACCGGTTGTCGAATGACGGTCTCGTTGCAGGCCGCCACGGTTCCGGCACTTTTGTCGCCGATCTGCGCCCGGAACCCGCAGCGCCGTCGCCGGGCAGCACATATCGGCTGAATGCGTTCTGGCTCCGTGACGATGTGACGTCGGCCATGGGATTCTGGCGAGACGAATTGGCGGTCGTATCGCACGCCGAGCGGGCGTTGGACTTTCGTCCGGCCCTGATCGATTCGCGCCTGTTCCCGTTCGACGTCTTTCGTCGAGTGAGCGCGAAGCAGTTGATCGGTCTCGAGAAGAAGCCCCCAGCATCGAAAAGTCCGCAGGGCAACCAAGGCAATTTTCATCTGCGTGAGGCGATCACCGGCCACATAGCCCTGACTCGCGCTGTGGCATGTCGCTCCGACGACGTTGTCGTCACGGCGGGCGCACAGCAGGCGTTCGATCTTTTGGCGCGCATCCTCGTGACACCGGGCGAGACCGTGGTGGCCGTGGAGGATCCGGGTTATCCGCCGATGCGCGTCGCGTTTTCCGCGGCCGGTGCGCGCATCGTGCCGATGGGCGTGGACGAAGAGGGGCTGATCGTCGACAGGTTACCGGCAGATGTCGGGGTAATCTGCGTCTGCCCATCGCATCAGTTTCCGCTCGGCGTCACGATGTCGAAGCGGCGTCGCGGCGCACTCGTGGACTTCGCCCGGCGACGCGGAGCCGTGATCGTAGAAGACGACTACGATGGCGAGTTTCGGTTCGGCGACAACCCGCTGCAATCACTGCGCGCGAGCGATGCGGCCGATGTGGTGTTCTACGTCGGCACCTTTTCGAAATGCATGCTGCCGTCGCTCCGACTCGGCTTCATCGTCGCGCCTGAATGGGCGCGCCGCACGCTGGTGGCGGCGAAAAACTGTCTCGACTGGCATTGCTCGACACCGCTGCAGACCGGCGTGTCCGCGTTCATCGCGGAAGGACATCTGGCGCGCCACGTCCGCAGGATGCGCCAGATCTACGGCAAACGGCGCCAGTTGCTGTACTCGTTATTGAGACGCGATTTTTCGGATTGGCTGGAGCCGATTCCCTCGAAGTACGGCATGCACGTCGCCGCGTGGGCTCGAGACGGAGTCGATCTCGATGCTGCCGTGCGCGTGCTCGCGGATCGCTCGGTGAAGCTTCACACGCTCGAGCGTTATCACCTGGGACAGTCGTCGCGACCGGGACTAGTGTTCGGCTATGGTGTGGTCGATCTGCCGGAGATCGAGCGCGGGCTGGATGTACTGCGAGGGGTGTTGGCGCGATGAGATGTGCGGGATTACGAAGGAGCGACCCTCACCCCTTCTCGAGTGCCTTCCCCATTCGCCCCACCACCTCGCTCAGGATCGCGCTCGACGTGCCCATGTTCACGCGCGCGAAGCACGCGCCCTGACGGCCGAAATCGAGCCCGCGCATCAGTGCGACCTTGCCCTTCTTGAGAAAGACCTTTGCGGGCTCTTCACCGAGTCCGAGCGCGGAGCAGTCGAGCCACGCGAGGTAGCCGGCCTGCGGAGGGATGTAGCGAACCGCCGGTAGATACATGCCGAGCAGCTCGGCCATGAGCGCGCGGTTGCGATCGAGATGCTTCAACAAGCTATCGAGATATGAACCACCTTCCTCGAACGCCGCGATGTTCGCGAGCACGCCGAGATGTCCGGTGCGCTCCGTGAGCTCGAGCGGCAGCGATTTCAGTGCGCTCTGCATCGCATTGGATCCGGCGACGATCACCGCGCACTTGAGCCCCGCGATGTTCCACGCCTTGCTCGCCGATGTGATCGTGATCGCGTTCGCGCCGAGCGGCTCGCTGACGGAGACGAACGGTACGTGCACGGCCCCGGGAAGCACGAGCGGCCCGTGAATCTCATCGGCGAGCACCACGACGCCGTACTGCTTCGCGAGCTTCGCGATCGCCTCGAGCTGCGACTTCTCGAACACGCGGCCGACGGGATTGTGCGGGTTGCAGAGCAGGTACGCCTTCGCGCCGTCCGCGAAGCACCGTTCGAGCGCGTCCAGATCGAGCTCCCATCGGCCTGCGGCCTCGACGAGCGGCGCCTCGACGACGGCGCGTCCGAGCTCGCCGATCGCAACGAAGAACGGCGGATACACG
>DASXQD010000472.1:0-12520 GCA_036493195.1 Gemmatimonadaceae bacterium
CACTGCAAACCCGACCGTCGCGGCCGTGACGACGACACTCAAATTCGCGAGCCTCGCGGCTGGTTCACTTCACACGTGCGGGATCACCGCTGACGGGACCTCGTACTGCTGGGGCGACAACGAGCTCGGACAGCTCGGCACGACCACCAGCAATGGAACGACGACCGCGAACCCGACGGTGACCGCTGTGGCGACCACGCTCAAGTTCGCCAGTCTCACGCTGGGAGAAAGCCACAGCTGCGGGCTCACTGCCGATGGAACCGCGTACTGCTGGGGATACAATGAGTACGGGCAGCTCGGCACGACCACCAACAACGGCACTACCAATGCCAATCCGACCGTGGCCGCAGTGAACACCACGCTCACGTTCGCGAGCCTCACGGCGGGTGGGATTCACACCTGTGGACTCACGTCCGATGGCACCGCCTACTGCTGGGGAAACGATGTTTTCGGAGCGCTGGGCGACAACAGCGGTAACAAAGTCGTCCCGACTGTCACGGCCGTAGCGACCACGCTCAAATTCGCGAGTCTTGCGCCTGGTGTGGACTTTACCTGCGGTCTCACCGCTGGCGGAGCGGGTTACTGCTGGGGACTTGATCAGTTCGGGCAGCTGGGTGACGGCATGACGAGCATCGAGACAGCTCCCGTGGCCATAGGAGGAGTCTCGTTCCTCTTGCCCTGAATAACTCGCAACGGCAACCGCCGATGCACCACCCGCATCGGCGTGGCGCAGGAAGAGAAGGAAGGCAGTACTGCTACGGACGAGGTGGGATTCGAACCCACGGTACGCTATTAACGTACACACACTTTCCAGGCGTGCGCCTTAAACCACTCGGCCACTCGTCCAACCCTTCGTCGAGCATACAACCACACACACTTCGGCGCTCGGCGCCTGCGAGTCGTCGAGACCTCACGGAAGCCGAGCGCCGCGTCGTCACGGACAGGGTGAGATTCGAACTCACGATACCGTTGCCGGTACTCCGGTTTTCGAGACCGGTGCCTTCAGCCACTCGGCCACCTGTCCTGGCAGCCGTAAAAGCTATCGGGCTACGGAAGGCGAGTCAACGCGCTTCGCGCCTCGATGCGAAGAGCTCGCGCAAGAGCGCGCCGCACTCCTCCGCGCACACGCCGCCCCGCACTTCGGGGCGATGATTGAGCGCGGGATGGCGCAGCAGATCTTCCACCGAGCCCGCCATCCCAGCCTTGTCATCCCACGCGCCGAACACCACGCCCTTCGCGCGCGCGAGCACGCTCGCGCCCGCGCACATCGCGCACGGCTCGAGCGTCACATAGAGCACGCAGTCGCCGAGGCGCCACGTGCCCAGCGCCGACGCCGCCGCACGCAGCGCGAGCACTTCCGCGTGCGCCGTCGGATCCTGATCGCGCACCGTGCGATTGCCCGCGCGCGCGATCACGAGTCCGTCGCGCACCACGATCGCGCCCACCGGCACCTCGCCCGCTTCTCCACTCTCGCGCGCGACGAGGAGCGCCTCGCGCATCCAGCGCTCGTCGTCCGCGAGCCCGCGCCCGATCAGCGCGCTGCTCCCGCGCCTGCTGCGCCCGAGGCGCCGGCACGCGCGGCCTCACGCGCACCTTCACTCGCATCCGGTTCGTCATGTCCCGCGAGCTCGAAGCCCAGCGTGCCGTCGTTCGAGCGCGTGACCAGCACGTGGTCGCCATCCTTGAAGCGGCCCTCGAGCACCGCCATCGCGAGCGGATTCTGCAAATAGCGCTGAATCGCGCGCTTGAGCGGACGCGCACCGAACGCTGGATCGAAGCCCTCCTCCGCCAGTACGTGCTTCGCTTCGGGCGTGAGCTCGAGCGTGATCTTCCGGTCGCCGAGCAGCTTTTTCAGCCGCTCGAGCTGCAGGTCGACGATGTGCTCGATCTGGTCCATCGCGAGCGGGTGGAAGATGATGATGTCATCGACGCGATTGAGAAACTCCGGCTTGAAGTTGCGTCTGAGCTCCGCCATCACGTGCGTCTCCACCTCGGCCCAGTCCGCCGTGCCGCGAGCGAGAATGAACTGGCTGCCGATGTTCGACGTCATGATGATCACGGTGTTCCGGAAGTCCACCGTGCGGCCCTGCGAGTCGGTGAGCCGCCCGTCGTCGAGGATCTGCAAGAGAATGTTGAACACATCCGGATGCGCCTTCTCGATCTCGTCGAAGAGCACCACTGAATACGGACGTCGCCGGATCGCCTCTGTGAGCTGTCCGCCTTCCTCGTAGCCGATGTAGCCGGGCGGTGCGCCGATGAGCCGGGCGACGGCGTGCTTCTCCATGTATTCGGACATGTCTATCCGCACGAGCGCCTGCTCGGAGTCGAACAGAAAATCCGCGAGAGCGCGCGCGGTCTCCGTTTTTCCGACACCCGTTGGACCGAGGAAAATGAAGGAGCCGATCGGGCGATTCGGATCCTGGAGTCCGGCGCGCGAGCGGCGCACCGCGTCGGCCACGGCTTTCACCGCCTCGCGCTGCCCAACCACGCGGCGCGCGAGCTCATCTTCGAGCTTCGTGAGCCGCTCACGCTCGCTCTCCATCATTCGCGACAGCGGAATGCCCGTCCACCTGGACACGACATCCGCAATGTCCTCGGCGTCCACCTCTTCCTTGAGAAAGCGCGGGCCGCTCGACTCGTTGCTCTTGAGCGCGGCCTCCGACTCGCGAAGCTGCTGCTCGAGCTGCGGGATCTGTCCGTACGTGAGCTCGGCGGCACGACCGAGATCGCCCGTGCGCTGCGCCTGTTCCGCCTCCGTTCGCGCCTGATCGATCTGCGCCTTGATCGCGCTCACCTTACCGAGCGATTCCTTCTCGCCCTGCCACTGCGCCTTCATCGCGCCCGACTTTTCCTTGAGCTCCGCGAGCTCGCGATCGAGCACCGCGAGTCGCTCGCGCGAGGACGGATCCTTCTCTTTCTGCAGCGCCTGCCGCTCGATCTCGAGCTGCATGATGCGACGCTCCACCTCGTCGATCTCCTGCGGCAGGGAGTCGATCTCGATGCGCAGCCGCGAGGCCGCCTCGTCGATCAGATCGATCGCCTTGTCGGGAAGAAAGCGATCGCCGATGTAGCGATTGGACAGCGTCGCCGCCGCCACGATGGCGTTGTCGGTGATGCGCACACCGTGGTGCACCTCGTATCGCTCCTTGAGCCCACGCAGGATCGCAATCGTGTCCGGCACCGTGGGCTCACCCACGTACACGGGCTGGAAGCGGCGCTCGAGCGCGGCGTCCTTCTCGATGTGCTTGCGATACTCGTCGAGGGTGGTCGCACCGACCACGCGCAGCTCGCCGCGCGCGAGCATCGGCTTGAGCATGTTTCCGGCGTCCATCGATCCCTCCGCTGCACCAGCGCCGACGAGCGTGTGCATCTCATCGATGAAGACGATGAATTTCCCCTGGCTCGAGGTGATCTCCTGGAGCAGCGACTTGAGACGCTCCTCGAACTCGCCGCGGAACTTGGCACCGGCGATGAGCGCGGCCAGATCGAGCCCGACGAGCTGCTTGTCGCGAAGGGACTCGGGCACGTCTCCGTTCACGATGCGCTGCGCCAGCCCTTCGACGATCGCGGTCTTGCCGACGCCGGGCTCGCCGATCAGCACCGGGTTGTTCTTGGTCCGGCGCGAGAGCACCTGGATGACGCGACGGATCTCCTCGTCGCGACCGATCACCGGATCGAGCTTGCCGGCGCGCGCGGCCGCGGTGAGGTCGCGCGTGTACTTCTCCACCGCCTGGTACTGGTTCTCCGGCGTCTGATCCGTGACGCGGTGCGAGCCACGGACGCTCTGCAGCGCCTCGAGCAGCGCCGCGCGCGTTGCACCGAGCTCTTCCAGAACGGCTCTGGACTCCGTTCCGCGCGTGTCCGCGAGCGCGAGGAGCAAATGCTCCGTAGACACGAAGGCATCCTTGAGCTTCCGCGCCTGGTCGTCTGCCGCGTCGAGCACCTTGTTCAGCTCGCGCGAGATGCTGGGCTGTGCGTCCGTCTGCTTCGGATAGCGCGCGACCTCCTGATCGATGCGCGCACGCAGGCGGCCGGTATCCACGCCGAGCTTGTGCAGCAGCGGCACGACGATGCTCTCGGTCTGCCCGAGGAGCGCGAGCAAGAGGTGTCCGTCGTAGACAAGCGGATTTCCGCTCTGACGGGCGAGGGAGATGCTCTCGTTCAGCGCTTCAGCGGCTTTGACGGTGAGGCGATCGGCGTTCAACATTCGCTGGACCTATGTGCTAAGGTACGTTATCAGAGATTATCTAAACCGTTGCTCTCCGGCGGGTTGCAACTTTAATACCTGTTCTTAATGCCGAAACGGCAGTCTCGGTTCCCGAGTACTGGCGGTATGCTGGCGCGGAGCGCCTCTTTTATCCACAAAACGTCAACACGGCAGCGTGCGGCCGGCGGCGTTGATCTTCCGACGCCTCGCGTCTAGCCTTGCCCGCATGATACGCACCCGGTTGGCGCTGAGTCTCACTCTCATCTGCGCGCTGGCGTCCGGCTGCCGCAGCAGCCGCGCACCCCGCTTGGGCATGACCGATTCGACCTTCGTCGGCGCGCTCCGGGAGCTCCGGCGCGTGCAGGCCGACACGTCGCTCGACGTGACGATGAAGGACTCGAGCCGGCGCATGGTCCTGCGGCGCTACCAGGTGACGAGCGCAAAGCTGGAGCACGCCGCGCGCGTGCTTGCCGAATCGCCCGCGCACGCGAGTGATCTGTGGCGCCAGATCGAGAGTGCGTCCCGACCCGCCGTCGCCAAGGCGACATCGCCGGTTCCCGGTCCCCCGCCCTCCAACAATCATCCGGTGCCGCGGCCATGAGGAGGGTGCCGGACGCACGAATGCGCGACGACGGCAGACGTCATCGCGCATTCGCAGCTCACGCGCATCTCACGCGCATCTCACTTGATGACGATCATTTTCTTGGCGACGGCGCGCCCCTCGACCTCGATCCGGTAGAGATAGACGCCCGACGAGATCTCCTGCGAGCTATTCAGGTAATTGCCATCCCAGAAGGCGGCGTAGCTGCCACAACGAAGCTGAAGATTCACGACCGCTTGACCGGTCGCGCCGTCTCCTCCCAGGAGAACCGGAATGGCCACGAGCTGTGCGAGCACATTGTAGATCCTCAGCGTCACGCGGTAGCTGCGCCCTGCGTCCGAGCAGGTCGGAGGATCTCCAAGGGTGAACGGTATGGTCGTGGCCGGGTTGAAGGGGTTGGGGTAATTCTGGCCTAACTCGAACCCGGGGCTGCGCTCGGGAGGAGGCTTTTTCGCAGAGCTATCCTGCGCCGCCCCCGTGGTCGGCACGAGCGCGCCAAGGGCGAGCACGAACAGCAGTGCGGCCCAGCGGTGCTTCATGTGCCTTCTCCATGCGGACGAATGACGGCGCTACACGCTCTCCTTCGAGGGGACTCTAATCGACGAACCGACGCGAACTTAGACATGCGTCGGAGGGGTGTCAAGCAATTTTGACGGATCTCCGACCGCGCGAAACAGCTTTGCGCGCGCGCTCACCGCGCGACCAGTGCGCCCTGCTCCCACGCGTCGAACGCGCGAAGTGAGCGACCGTCGGCCAGATGCTGTTGAAGGAACTCGCGCAGGAGGCGCTGGTGCGCCCTGGTGGCCCGCGGATCGCGCTGCGGAAGCCGTCCGCCCCGTGTCCACTCCCCGATCGCCTGGCGAGCCTCCAGCGGCAGACGGCGACCGCCCGGATAGAGTCGTGCGCACCGTTCGCAGAGCACGCCGCCGGCGGTATGGCTGAACGGAAGGTCGCCCGCGATATCGATCGGCGCGTGACAGGCGGCACAGCTGTCGATCGTGGGAGCAAACCCGAGCTCCGCCACCAGGCGCCAGGCGCCCGAGAGCGTCGCCTCCGATGCCTCTTCGTCCTGCGCCGCGGCCAGACGATCGAGCGCCTGGGCGAGCTCGTCGAAGAGCGCCACCGAGACATCATCGGCACCGCTGAAGCGCAGCACCAGCTCCGCGAGCGCGGACGCGCCGGCGAACCGACCCATGTCCTCGCCCAACTCCGCGCGTGATCGCGTGACATCGAACGCGGAGAGCGTCTGCAGATCGCGCCCATCCTTCAGGTGCAGTTGCGCCGCGCCCTCTGCGAACAGGTCGAGCGCGCTCCCGAAGCGACTCTTCGCGCGGCGCGCGCCACGGGCGAGCACCGATTGCAATCCCGCATCGCGCGTCGCGAGACGCAGGATGCGGGAAGTCTCCGAGTAATCGAAGACATGCAGCACGATGGCGTCCGTCTCGACGAGGGGCATACGGGAAAGTTACCCCGCTTGCCCTCCTTCGAGCTATTTCAGGAGCTATTTCGCGACGCCGATTCTCGCGCCCACGAGAACGGTCCGTCGCGGCGACGCGAAGCCGAAGATCTGCTGATAGCTGCGGTCGAGCAGGTTGTCGACGCGGGCGGTGAGCACGACCTCAGGCGATGCCGACCCGCCCCGGCGCAGAATTCCCAGCTCGCCCGCGAGCGCGACGACCGTGTACGACGGAAGCGTGACCGCTCTCGGAACGAACGTGACGTCGTCGGAGAAATCTCTGTCATCGCGATCACCAACGGTCGCGACCTCGAGGTGCAACGACGTTTCCGGTCGCGTGAATGCGTACGACACCGTCGCCGATGCGAGATTCGCGGGCCGTCGCAGCAGTCGCTGCCCCTCGACGAAGCTCGCCGTGGCAGAGCTGTCGATACCGGCGTTCGTCACGCGCGTTTTCGTGTACGTGTACGAGGCGGCAATGGTGAGCGGCGTGACGGGCGACATGCGGAGCGTCAGCTCCACCCCGTCCGAATTTGCCGCAGCAAGGTTGTAATAGTTCGCCGCGGCTTCGGCGACGAGTCCGTTGTACTGGATCATGTCGCGGAAGCGCTGGTTGAAATACATCGCGCCCACGGACGCCCGGCCGCGCACGATGTCGCGCTCGATCCCTGCCTCCCAGCTGTGCGAGCGTTCGGGATGCAGATCGGGATTGCCGACGTCGAACGGCTGTGTGGACGAGCTCTCCTCGAAGGTGGGCTCGCGAAACGCCGAGCCGATCGCCGCGTGCACCCGCGTCGCACCCGGAAGCTCGTACGCCGCGCCCGCGCGATAGCTGGTGAAGTTGCCGAACGTACTGTTGTGGTCCAGACGAACGCCGCCGGTATACGAGAGCTTCCCGAACGACGTGCCCGCAAACTGCGCGTACCCTGCGCTCACGCCGCGATGCTCGGGGCCGCTGCCGCTCGCGCGGTGATGCTGCGTTTCGTAGGAACCGCCGCCCGTGACAACGACATCGGGGGCGAGCGAATAGTTCAAGCGCGCGTCCGCGGAGCGGCGATAGAGACGCGTGCGAATGTCGTACGGAAAATCGGTGTCATCGGGAGAATCCGGCCGATCCGCCGAGCGCGCATCCGCATCGGTTGCCGCGAGTGAGACGCGCGCTTCGAGTCGCCTCGTGAGGTACCGGCCTGCATCGAGCGAGCCCAGGATGCGACGCTCCGTGTGGGTCTGGTTGCTGTCGTTCGGCACGCCGTTGCTGTTCGTCGCAATGTGCGCACCGGCGTCGACGTAGCGAAGGTTGAGCGCGATGTCGGAGCGCGAGTCCGGCGTGAAGCGGAGACCGCCGCTGTAGGTGCCGTTGCGAGCGGCGCTGTTCACGCGATAGATGCCGTCCGTATTGTGCTGCGCGGCGGCGAGCGAATACGCCACCTTGTCGTCGCCCCCGCGCGTGGAGACTTCGCCTTCGCGCGTGCCATAGGTGCCGCCTCGCGCCCACGCATCGAGCCGCAACGGACCGCTCCCCTTTCGCGTGAAGATCTGGATCACGCCCGTCACCGCGTTCGCACCGTACAACACGCTCGCGGGGCCGCGCACGATCTCGATGCGATCGATGTTGTCCGTCGTGAGATTGGCAAAATCGATCGCGCCGCCCGGATCGTTCACGATCACGCCGTCCACGAGCACCTGCGTGTAGTTGCTCTGTCCCCCGCGCAGGAAGAGCGACGTTTGCTGCCCGAACGAGCCGCCCTGCACGATCGTGACGCTCGGCGTCTCGCGCAGCGCTTCGAGCACCGTGCCGACGCCGCGCGCGCGAAGGTCGTCGCCGGAGATGACGGTCGTGCTGAGCGCCGCGGCGCCGGCCGAAGTCGGCAGGCGCGTGGCCGTCACCACGACGGGCTTGAGAGTGGTGGTGTCGGTGGACGCGGATTGTGCGCGCGCGACGGAGATGCTCGCGGCGAGAACGATGAGCCCGACCGCGCTGCGGTTGGCAAAGTGATGAGCGTAGTTCACGGTGATTGCGATGGAGAACGTGAACCGCGGTTTCGGAGCGGCAGAAGTGCCGGTGCTCCAACCGCGGGATCGCGAGTGATGAGAAGCGGCCATTCATAGACCGCTTCCAGAACGCTGGCGCGCATGACGTCGGCGGGCGTCCCCGCCGCGGCGACGCGCCCGCGGTGCAGCAAGACAATCGTGTCCGCGAAGCGGGCGACGAGATTGAGCTGATGGCTCACGAGCAGCACTGCCATCCTGTCCCGCGCGAGCCGCGCGAAGAGCTCGAACATCGACATCTCGTGCGCTATGTCGAGAAAGGTGGTCGGCTCGTCGAGCACGAGCGCCTCGCCACCCTGCGCGAGCGCGCGCGCTATTCGCACGCGCTGCCACTCGCCGCCGGACAGCTCATCCGTACTGCGATCGCCGAGCGAGAGAATGCCGGCACGATCGAGCGCGCCCGTGATGGCGACATCCGAGCGGGCCGGCGCCACGGCCCACGGACCCTCGTGCGGGTGTCGCCCGAGCGCGACGTACTCCCAGACGGGCAGCGGAAAAACGAGCGATTCCCGTTGCGATACGACGGCGACGCGGCGTGCGACCGCGCGTCGGTCGAGTTGCGCGAGCGTCGCGCCGTCGATCGTGATGCTTCCGCCGGCCAATGGTGTGAGCTGCAGCAATGCGCGAACGAGTGTGCTCTTGCCACTCCCATTCGGCCCGACCACGGCCGTGACCGCGCCGCGCGGCGCGGTGAACGACACCTGGTCGACGGCCGGCACGGTGGCGCGCGGATAACGAATGACTGCGCGGTCAAACGTGATCACGACAGTCGCCGCAGCTGGACGAGAAAGAACGGCACGCCGAGCAATGCGGTCACGGCACCGAGCGGCAGCTCGGCGGGCGGTCGCGCGAGGCGCGCTACGAGATCGGCAGCGACCACGAGCCCCGCGCCCACCAGCGCGGCGCCGCAGATGAGCGAGCGATGTCGGCGCACGCCAAACGAGCGCACGAGATGGGGCACCACGAGTCCCACAAACCCGACCAGTCCCGCAGCCGCGACCGTCGCCGCGGAGAGCAGCGCCGCGATGAGGAAGATGCTGCGACTCGAGCGCGCGGCATCGACGCCCAGTGCCGCAGCGGATTCCTCGCCAAGCGAGAGGATGTCGATGTCACGCGCGAGCCAAAGCAGGAGCGCGCCGCCGAGCGCGATGTAGACAGCGAGCCAGCTGACGGTGACCCACGCCGCATCGGAGACGGAGCCCATCATCCACCAGAGCGCGTTGCGCACCTCGTTCGGCGGCGCGTTGGAGAGGAGCACCATAATGGCGGCGTTCGCGAACGCGCCGACGATCACACCGGCCATGAGCAGTACGCGCGGATCCGCGCGTCCGCCGCTCGCCCGCGCCACGAGCAGCGCGACGGCGATCGCGAGCGCCGCGCCGGCAAACGATGCGAGCGGCAGGATGAACGGTCCCGATGCGCCGAGCGCGACCGCAGCCACTGCACCCACCGCCGCACCGCCCGACACGCCAAGCAAGTACGGCTCGGCGAGCGCATTGCGCAGTGCGCCCTGCAGCGCAGCGCCGGCCATGCCGAGGCCCGCCCCGACGAGCAGCGCGAGCACGGCGCGCGGCAGTCGCAGTGTGCGCACGATGGAGACGGTGACGGGATCACCGCGCCCCGCGATCGCCTCGATCACCGCGTGCGCGCCGATCGGCACCGCGCCGTACGCGATCGCCGCGATCGCGAGCACGAGCACCACGAGCGTGACCCCGAGCCAGAGCATCGTTGCCCTCACGGCGCGCTCACAGCGCGATGCCCGGATGCAGCAGCCGTGCAATGGACACGGCGGCCTCCCCTGCGCGCACCGAAGGCCGGCCCACGAGATTCGTATCGACTACGAACACGCGTCCCTCGCGCACTGCGCGCACGCCCTTCCACAACGGGCTCGTCGTGATCGCGCTCTTGCCGGAGACGCCCGCGAGGATGATCTGTGGATCGCGTTTGATGATGTCCTCGAGTGACACCTGCGGGGACGGCTCGGATCGATCGGCGTAGATGTTCGTGCCGCCTGCGATCGTGAGCAGCTCGTCGAGAAAGCTGCCGGCGCCGATCGTATAGATGGGGGAGTCCCACACGTGCCAGAACACGGTGGGATGCTCGAGAGGAAGCGTGGCCGCGCGCACGCGCGCGAGCGTCCGCTGCATCGTGTCGATCACGATGGCGGCACTCGCGCTCTCGCCCACGGCGCGGCCGAGCTCGCGGCTGGCGCGCGCGAAGTCCGCGATTCGGTCGGTGCGCAGCGCTATGACGCGCGCGCCTGCGGCTCGCAGCTGCTGCGCAGCGAGGCGGTTTTCCGCGCTCGCGTAGAGCACCACGAGATCCGGATGCTGCGCGAGCACCGCCTCGACGTTTGGCCTGAGCCCGGGACCCACATCCGTTACGGTGCGCGCAGCCTCGGGCCACACGTCCCACGTCGTGCGCGCGACGACGCGCGGGCCGGCGCCGAGCGCGAAGAGAAGCTCGGTGGTCGCCGGATTGAGCGACGCAATGCGTGCGGGAGAGGCGGTGGTGCCCGCACGGATGGTGTCGCCGAAATCGTCGATGTCGATGGTCGGTGCCGCGCGATGCGTCTCACCGCACGACGCCACTGCCGCCATCGCGAGGAACGCGAGCGCAGCCTGCGGCAACACGAGACGACGAAACGAGCGAGACACAGAACGCAAAGACGGGCACCTGTCCCCATCGGAGAAAGTGCCCGGCTGCGAAGGAGCGATTGGATGCACGCGCCTCTCGCCACCAGCCCTTGCTCCGAGGGACTGAACGTGTGGCGCGGACGCGAGGCGTCTCCTGGCTTCGGGATCCGCGCTCGCCTTCCCGGCATGTGCCAGTGGCCTCGAGCGCTCGACTCTTCCCGTTACAGTGGCGGGACCGCGCCGGACTCACACCGGCTTCCGTGACCCGTATCCGCGAATCGACTTCTCGGAACGAAGCTAGGCGGAATGCGCGGACGCGTCAAGCGCACTCGCGTCCGGTGCGTTCGTGTGTGCGTTCGTGTCGAGTGCGCTCGCGTCGAGTGCGCTCGCGAGCTCGCGCTTGAGCGCGCGCCGTCGTTCCTCGTACGCAGCGCCCGAAGCAGAATCCGCCACGCCTGCGCGCTCGAACTCGGCATCGAGCGACGCGATCTCGCGCGCGAGCGCCTCTGTTCGAGAGGAGATCGACGCGCGTGGCACCAGCGTGGCGAGCGCGCTCCGTTGCCGCGCGCGCGCGTACCACGCGAGGAGCCCCGCCATCATGATCGCGGCAAGCGCGCCCGCAATCCACCAATAGACGCGCACGTTCTCCGCCGCATGTATCACCGGCACATCGATCTCGATCGATGCGCCCGCCGGCGCGTCCGCGCCCAGGTAGCGCTGGAAGACTCGCTGCTCGATGGTGGCCGGCGCGACCGGCTTGAGCGATGCGCCGCGCGCCTGCGCCTTTGGCTCCTCGAGCAGCAGCTCGAGCACAGTGGCTGCGTGCTCGAGCGGCATGTGCAGCGGAAAGGACGACTGCGGCAGCGAGTACGAGAAGGAGAGCTGCTTGAGCCCGGGTGCGAACGGCGCCGTCACGAGCAGGCGCCCATCCGACGCGGAGATGGCCGCCGCAGAGATGTCGCTCTCCCCTGGCTGGATGTTCGCGGCGCCGGGAGGGAGCGGCGTGGTCCACGACGGATGCGCATCATCGGGAGAGATGAGCGTCTGATCGCTCTCGTTCGCGATCTCGTACGCCTCGACCACCTGGCGCGATCCATCCACGTTGGGCGACGACACGATGATGTGCCGGCCCTTGATCGCGAGCGGAAACTTGATCGAGGTCGTGTCGAAGACGACGATGGTGCCGTCATCGCCGCTCACGCGCGACGTGGTGAACGGACGCGAGAAGTAGGCGATGCCTTCGTACATCGCCGACACGAAATACACCGCGTCGGCCTTTCCCTGGCGGACGTACCGGAATCGAAAGCGCCCATCCGCTCCCACGCGTGTGGAATCGAGTGGGCCCGCCGAATCCGCTGCGACGCGATGAATGGTCACCCACAGGCCGCCTACGGGCGCAAGGCTGTTGAGCCTCGGCCGCAACACGCGGCCATCGACCGTACTCGGAGTGGACGCGACGGTGCCACTGTCCTGGGCGCGCAACGAGCGAAAGCCCATCGTGAGCGCGGTGAGCACGAGCGCACCACGGATCACGCGAGAAGGGCGGCCGCCTCGCGCGACCGCCCTCACCG
>DASXQD010000473.1:0-7060 GCA_036493195.1 Gemmatimonadaceae bacterium
AGCGTGGTCCCACGATCCGTGACCTTGACCACCTGTCCGAGCGCCACGCGCTCTTCCGGAACGGTGGCCATCTGGTCTCCACGCCCCTTCACGAGCACTTGCCGGCGCGGCACGAACAGCGTGTACTGATCGCCGATCTTCGCGCCATCCTTCGCCGTCACGTCGATGACCACGTACCCCTGCAGGGATGGAAGCACCGCACCGTCCGAGACGAAGACGACCTTGCCCTCCGTTCCGAGCATGAGTGGCGCGGGACGCGCCTCGTTGCCCAGTGTGAAGTGGTCGATCGGAATGATCCCCTGCCCCGCTTCGACGTTGCTGTACTGCGTGATGATGCGAACGGTCGATGCATCGCCGTTCTCGGCGCGCTCGACCTCCACCACGCCGGTGGGCTCGATCATCTGCGAACCGTCCTCGAGCACCGGCCCGAGCTGGAAGGCGAGATAGCGGTCGCCTCGGGCGGGCACGACGTCCTTCGGCAGCGTGATGTAGGCGCGCTCCTCGTTGAGCATGCGCGAGCGTGGCGTCGTCGTCGCGATGCCGGAGATCTCCGCGCTTCCGACGATGGTGCCCTGATCGGACGGTCCATTCACGCGATCGAGCCAGGGAGCAGCGAACACCTCACCCACGCGCACGGCCGGATGCGGATACGCCGTGGCCGAGGCGCCGAAGCGGGAGACCGTCGCCACACGGCGTGTGGCGGAAAGAGAGAACACCGTGGAGCCACTCGAGCGTGGCGCCTCCACCAGTGAGGTGGTTGGCATTGGCGACATGCGATCATCCACGACCGTCGTGACCTCGGTGCCATTGGGCGTGGTCGCGACCATGTTCGCGGGCAGCTTCAGAACCTCGTTCGGATAGATCCAGTGCGGATCCTCCACGACGTCCGTGTTGATGCGATAGATCTCCGGCCACAGGAACGGGTCGTTGAGATATTGGTGGGCGATGTCCCAGAGCGTGTCGCCCTTCTTCACCGTGTGCGTGCCACCTGGCGCCGGCTGGCTTTGCGTAGAGTCCTGCGCGGCGAGGGGCGCGGAGGCGAGCGCCGAAACGAGAAGCGCCGCGAGCAGACCGCCACGACGGAACGGTACGTTGCGCATGTGTAAACGATCCTGTGTTCGCAAGGGAAGAAACCCACCCGCAGCAGCTGGCGGTTGCGCCCACTCGGGCAAGCATCCGGAGCGCCCGCGAGCGAGCCGCTGGGCTACCCCCAGACGACGCCTGAGAGCGCGCAGGGTAACCGACAGCGGCATGCAGGGTTGGCTGTGGATTTGCGCTCGCGTGAGATGCACGGCGGGGAGCGGTTGGATGCGGCCACGATGTCGCGCGCGGGGCTTCGATGCGCCACCCAAATCGCGCTCCGCGAGGCACTTCCGCCCCTGATGGCACCAGGCTCGCTGCTAACTTATGCATCGCGCGTGGAACGTCTGATGCTCCGCGCCCTCGGCCGTTCCGTTCTCACTCTCCGCGCGCCGCATGGCTCAGCCGATCATTCCCGTGCGGGCGCCGACCACCGGCGGCGAGCCGAGCGAGCCCCCGAGGGCGCCCCCGACGCCGCGCTGGATCGACGCACTGATGTTGTGCGTCGTCGCGGCGGTCGCATACGGGATCATGCGAGCAGCCGCGGAATGGCGTGCACCGCTGTCTCCGAACGTGCGCGTCAGCCTCGGCGCACGTCAGCTTCCGTACTACGCTGGCCTCTCCACGTTGCGCATGGCGATCGCGTACGTGCTCTCGCTCGCCTTCAGCATCGCGTACGCGCGAATCGCGGCGGGGAGCCGCGCGGCCGAGCGGCTGATGCTGCCGCTGCTCGATATTCTGCAGAGCATTCCGATTCTCTCCTTCATGCCCGGCGTGGTGCTCGGACTGGCCGCGCTGTTTCCTGGACGCACGCTGGGTCTCGAGATCGCGGCGATCATCCTCATCTTCACCAGCCAGGCATGGAATCTCGCCTTCAGCTTCCATCAATCGCTGCTCACCATTCCGCGCGAGCTGAGCGAAGCCGCAGCGGTGTACCGGCTCGGATTCTGGCGGCGATTCACGCGTCTGGAGCTGCCGTTCGGCGCGATCTCGCTGATCGCGAACAGCATGATGAGCTGGGCCGGAGGCTGGTTCTTTCTCATGGCATCGGAGCAGTTCACGCTCGGCGCGAGCAACTTTCGTCTCCCCGGGCTCGGCTCATATCTCGCGGCGGCGGCCGATGCAGGCAACACGCGTGCGCTGATACTCGGTCTCGGAACGCTGGTACTGGTGATCGTGCTGCTCGACCAGATGATCTGGCGCCCGCTCGTGGCGTGGTCCGACCGGTTCAAGATCGAGCAATCGGGCGGTGACGCACCGCAGTCTCGCCTGCTCGATGCGCTGCGCGGGTCCGCGATGCTCGAATGGGTGAGCTCGCGCGTGACGCGACCGCTCACGCGGATGCTCGATCGCACGCTGGGGTCTCCTGCACGGACCGATTCTCGCGCGAGACTGAAGCGGCGCGATGCGCGCTCGCGGCTCGTGCTCTGGCTGCCCATGGTGCTGCTGCTCGCCTTGGGAATCTGGGGTGCGATCGCAACGATCGGTGCTCTCGCCGGAATGACGCAGCGCGATTGGCGCTTCATCGCCATCAGCGCCGGCGCGACCTTTCTGCGCACGACGATCGCGCTCGTGCTCGCCGCGGCGTGGACGATCCCGGTGGGGGTCGCGGTCGGAATGAATCCGCGCTGGGCCAGACGTGCCCAACCTCTGGTGCAGATCACCGCGTCGGTTCCCGCGACTGCGGTGTTCCCGGTGCTGCTTCTGGCCCTACTCGCACTTCCGGGCGGACTCAACATCGCTGCGGTCGCGCTGATGCTGCTCGGCACGCAGTGGTATCTGCTCTTCAACGTGATCGCGGGCGCAATGGCGATCCCGTCGGATCTGCGCGAGGTCGCAGCGAGCTATCGCATCACGGGATGGCGACGGTGGAAGACGCTGATCCTTCCCGCGATCTTTCCGTACCTGGTGACGGGAATGATCACAGCTACCGGCGGCGCGTGGAATGCGAGCATCGTCTCGGAATACGTCACCTTCGCTGGACGAAAGGAAAGCACGATCGGACTCGGCTCACTGATCGCGCAGGCCGCGGAGCGGAGTGATTTTCGCCTGCTCCTCGCAGGCACGCTCGTGATGGCGGCGATCGTGATCGTGAGCAATCGGCTGGGATGGCGGCGGCTGTACGTGCTCGCCGAAGCCCGCTATCGCCTCGACTGATGATCGACTCATGAGCACACTCGCATGACGGGAACCGACACGATGTTCGCCACGCCGAGTGCGCCGGCCGGTGCGCTGCTGGCCGCGCGCGATGTGATGAAGTATTTCGGAGACGACCGGCGGCCGGTGCTCGAGCACGTGTCCGTGCAGCTGAACGAGGGCGAGTTCATCGCGCTGCTCGGCCCGTCGGGCTCGGGAAAGTCGACGCTGCTGCGAATTCTGGCTGGACTCATGGAGCCGTCGAGTGGCGACGTGCTCGTCCATGGCTCGGCTCTCGAAGGGCCGAACCCGAATGTGGCGATCGTCTTTCAGAGCTTCGCGCTCTTTCCGTGGCTCGACGTATTGCAGAACGTGGAGCTCGGACTGCTCGCGATCGACGTATCGGATGACGAACGACGCCGTCGCGCGCTCGCGGCCATCGACCTGATCGGCCTCGATGGATTCGAGGAGGCATTTCCGAAGGAGCTGTCGGGCGGAATGAAGCAGCGCGTGGGATTCGCGCGCGCGCTCGTCGTGCAGCCCGAAGTGTTGTTCATGGACGAGCCGTTCTCCGCTCTCGATGTACTGACGGCAGAGAATCTGCGCACGGAGCTCCAGGATCTCTGGCTCGCCAAGACGATTCCGACGAAGGCGGTGGTGATGGTGACGCACAACATCGACGAGGCGGTATCGCTCGCCGATCGCATCCTCGTGTTCGGCGCGAACCCGGGACACATTCGGGTCGAGCTGAAAGGTCTTTCGCCCGCGGATCGCAGCGAGAAGAGCGCGCCGCGCGCGCGGCTGGTGGAGCTCATCTACCGCATCATGACCAATCCGGAGGAAGATGCGGTGGCGATCGTGGAGCAGAGCCTCCAGGGGCGCACGCGGCCTGTGGTGCCACGAGGTTCGGCTCGCGCGGCTGGCGCGCGCGCGCAGCGCTACCAGGTGCTCCCGGATGTGAGCATCGACGATCTCACGGGACTCGTGCAGTATCTGGGCGGCATCGGCGGGCATGCGCCGGTGCAGGACCTCGCGCGCGACCTGCAGATGCGCGCGGACGATCTCCTGGCCATCGTCGAGGCGACCGACCTCCTCGGCTTCGGCGCGCTCCACGAGCGACAGGTTGCGCTCACGCCAATCGGGGCGCGCTTCGCGGATGCGGAGCTCGATGAGGAGAAGGCGATCTTTCGCTCGCAGGCGCTCGATCACATCGCGCTGCTGCATCACATCGTGCGCGACCTGGAGACCACTCCCACACACACGCTCGACGCGGAGCGCGTGATCGATGAGCTCGAGCACAGCTTCAGCAGCGAGGAGGCGCGTCGCCAGTTCGAAACCGCGGTGGATTGGGGCCGTTACGCGGAGCTGTTCACGTACGATGACTCATCCGGCGAGCTGACGCTGGACGAGGAGCATCGGTTGCGGCGAGGCTAGCGACGTCTCGCTCAGTCCGCGCGCATCGTGACGCTCGGATCCACGCGCGCTGCGCGCCGCGCCGGAACGAAGCACGCCAGCGCAGCGATCACGAGCAGGAGCGCAGACACGACGACGAACGTCGCCACATCGGTCGCGCTCACCTCGAAGAGCAGCTTCGATACCGCACGCGTGAGCATCGCCGCAGCGAGCAGCCCGATCACGATCCCGATCCCCGCGACGCCCAATCCCTCACTCAACACGAGACGATAGATCTCTCCCGCTCGCGCCCCGAGCGCGAGACGAATGCCGATCTCGCGCGAGCGTCGACCGACGGCGTACGTCATCACGCCGTAAATGCCCACGGCGGCGAGCGCGAGCGCCAGCGCCGCGAAGACGGCGAGAAGGGTGGTTCTGAACTTGTCGCGCGCAACGTTCTCCTCGACCAGCTCGTGCACCGAGCGGACGTTCGCGACGGCGAGCTCCGGATCGATCTGGTGTACGGCGCCGCGCACGAGCTGTCCGACATCGTCCGTGCTCGCGCGCGAGCGCGCGACCACCGAGAAGCTGGGTGTCGGGCCGAAGCCTCCCTGAATGAATGGAAAGTAGATCGCCTCGGAGGGCGCCTGGGCGACGCCGTCGTAGCGCACGTCGCCGACGATACCGACGATCGTGTAGGCATTGGCATCTCCAGTTCCGCCTACGTTGATCCGCTCGCCGACCGGATTCGTCCCCGGGAAATACTTTCGTGCGAGCGCCTCACTCACGATCGCCCTGCTCGGGGCGACGCTGTCGTCGCGTTGGTCGAATGCGCGTCCGCTCAGCAGCGGGATTCCGAGCGCGGCGAAGTAGTCGCCATCCACCGCGAGCACATCGGCGAGCGGCGAGAACTCACCATCAGCGGGCGGCCGGCTGCTCACGAAAAAGTCCGAGCTCGAGCCGAACACGTCCGGTGGTAAACCGACGCTCAGGCTCACCTTCTCCATGCCTGGTCGCGAGCGCAGATCCGCGAGAAGGCGATCGTGGAAGATCACTGTTTGCGGCAGCCCGGCGTAGCGGATCGACGGCAGTGCGATGGACGCGGTGACGACGCCCTCGCCATGCACGCCAGTGTCGACACTGCGAAGCTTCGACAGGCTGCGAATGAGCAGCCCCGCACCGACGAGCAGCACGAGTGACAGCGCGAACTCCGCGACGACGAGTGCACTGCGCAGGCGGCGGCGCGACGGCGCGTCCGTTCCGCCGCGCACGGCCTCGCGCACCGCGCCGATCGCGCGCGCTGATGCACCAAGAATCGCAGGTGCGAGCGCAAAAAGCAGGACGCTTCCGATCGTCGCGAGCGCGGCGAGTGCGAGCACCCGCGCGTCGACTCCCGTTCTGAAATCGCGCAGCACGAAGAGACTGTCCGGCGCGACCGAGGTGAGCACGCGCACGCCCCAGATCGCGACGATCACGCCGAGCGTGCCGCCCAGAATCGCGAGGAGAGCGCCCTCGACGAGCAGTTGGCGCACGAGCGCCGCTCGACTGGCGCCGAGCGCGGTGCGTACCGCGATCTCGCCCTCGCGGCTCGTCGCGCGCGCGAGCATGAGATTCGTCACGTTCACGCATGCGATGAGGAGCACCACGACTACGGCACCCATGAGCATGAGCAGCACGGGGCGAAGCGGCCCGCTGACGCGCTGGCTCATCGACTGCTCGCTGAAGGTCCAGCGATCCGGACCACCGGGAAAGCGCGTCCGCACTTCCGCTGCGACCTGCGCCAGGACTGCCTTGTGCTGCGCCGCCGTCTCGCTCGGCTTCTCACGCGCGAGCACCGCCAGCCCGAATGGGCCTCGACGCGGCGGTACAGGAAAGGTGTCGTTGATCCAGAGCTCCGCGCGGTCGCCGCGCGGATACCAGACGCTTGGTGGCATCACACCAATGACGGTGACGGGCCGCCCCTGTATGTTGAGCGCCTTCCCAATGACGGCTGGATCGCCGCCGAGTCGTCGGCGCCAGAACGCGTCGCTCAGCACGACGAGCGGCGGTGCGCCCTGCGCATCATCGCCGGATCGAAAGCCGCGCCCGATCTTCGGCGCCACGCCGAGGGTGGAGAAGAAATTCGCGCTCACGATGCTGCCGTACACGCGCTCCGGTCGATCCGCCGCGACGTAGGAGAAGCCATCGTTCGGCACGCGAAACGAGGCGATGGACGAGAAGGCGCGCGTATCGGCGCGCAGTGCGAGAAAGTCGGCGACGGAGAGCGATTGGAGATTCCCGGATATAGATCCGTATGTCGCGAACACGCGCACGAGCTGTTGGGGCTGCGCGAACGGAAGCGGACGGAGAAGCACGGCGTCGAGCACGCTGAACATCGCGGTGGTAGCGCCGATGCCGAGCGCCAGCGTGATCGTCGCGATGATCGTGAAGCCCGGCGCCTTTCGCAGCGAGC
>DASXQD010000474.1:0-11219 GCA_036493195.1 Gemmatimonadaceae bacterium
GGTTGCGAACGAATGGCGTAAGGTGTGGCAGGTGGCGCGCTTGACGATGCCCGAAGCTCGGACCGCGCTTTGCATTGCGCGTTGCATGGCCGTTTCGTGGATGTGATGGCGGCGTTCGTGTCCGGACGATGCATCGCGGTAACGCCGCGTCGCGGGGAAGACCCACTGCCACGCGAGCTGCGTTGCCCAGTCGGGTGCTTTTCGTTCCAGCGCAGTCGGCAGCGCCACGCGACCCGCGCCCTGTTCGAGATCCCGCGCATGCAGCTCACGCACATGGTGCAGGTGGGCTAGCAGCGCCGCCCTCGCCGTCGTTGGGAGCATGGTCACGCGATCCTTGCCGCCCTTGCCACGCCGAACTCGAATTTCGCTTCGATCGATGTCGATGTCCTTCACCCGTAGGGTCAGGCACTCCATCAGCCGCAGGCCGGATCCGTACAGCAATAGTGCAATGAGTCTTGGTGTCCCATGCAGATGCTCCAGCAGTATGCGCACTTCCGTCCTGGTCAGCACCGCTGGAAGATGGATGGGCGCGAACGACCGCAGCACACTCCGCACGTCGCCGATCTCCATGCGCAGCACCTCGCGATAGAGTAGCATGAGCGCGCTCAGCGCCTGCATCTGCGTCGAGCGCGAGACACGCTTCTCGGCGGCCAGATGCGTGAGAAACGCGACGATCTCCGCCTGGCCCAGCTCCGCAGGGTGACGCATGCGGTGATATCTGACGTAGCGAATTATCCAGGCGATGTATGACTGCTCGGTGCGCGGGCTTAACTGGCGGGCACGCATGTGACCGCGCACGCGCGACAGCAGTCGCGGCTTCGCCTCAGGGCTCCGTCCCTCTCCGGCTGATTCCTTGAACACACCGGAATGTCATCGCGTACGGCTCGCTTGCCACAAGCGAATCAGTGCCGCCAACGCCTTCACCATATTCGCACCGCTCGTCACTCCGACACATGCGGGCGCCCGCATCGGCCCGGCGTAGAGACATCGACGATGCATCGACGGCTACCGGTCCGGCCCTCCCCATCCGCCACCGCCCGGCGTCTCGATCGTGAGCACATCGCCCGGCACCAGCTGCACGCGACACTTGGGCGGAAGCTCGCGCCCATTCAGCAGATTGCGACCGAGAGCGCCGCTCGCTCCTCCCGCCGCGCCCGCGGGCGCGCGCTGCCGGCGCTCCGTGAGCAGCGTGACCGTGCACGGCTCGAGCGCGCGGTAGCGACGCACCACGCCATCGCCGCCCGCGTGCGTGCCCGTGCCACCACTTCCGCGGCGGATGGAGTATTCCTCGATGTGAATCGGATACGCCCACTCGAGTGCCTCGATCGGCGTGTTCCGCGTATTGCTCATGCCCACGTGCACCGCGCTCGGCCCAGCGCCGCGCGACGACGCGCCCTGCCCGCCACCCAGGGTTTCGTAGAACGTCCAACCGTCGCCGCCGAAGGTGACGTTGTTCATCGTTCCCTGCCCCTGCGCCGGTACGTCGAGTCCCGCGCTCGCGAGCGCGGAGAACAATGTGTCCGTGATGCGCTGTGACATCTCAACGTTCCCTGCCGCCACGGCCGCGGGCCAGCGCGCGTGCACCGCGCTTCCGGGCTCCGCTACGATCTCGATCGCGCGCGCGATGCCGTCGTTCGTGGGCACATCATCGGGGAGCAGTGTGCGGAGCACGAATACTGCTGCCGCGCGCGTGACCGCGAGCGGACAGTTGACGTTGCCGCGCACCTGCGCGGATGTGCCGGTGAAGTCGAGCACCAGCCGGTCGCCGCGCGTGTGCAGTGCGACCGCAATAGTGACGGGATCGTTCGTGAGCCCGTCACCCTCGAGCGTGTCGGTTGCACGGCCGCTGAGCGAGCCGAGCGCGCGAATCGCCGACTCGGCGCGCCGAGCAGTGTAGTCGATGAGCGCGCGGCCCGACGCGGCAACGCGCTCGGCTCCCTCGCGCGCGATCAGTGCGCGCAAGCCACTCGCTCCCGCCGCGCAGGCCGCGAGCTGCGCGCGCAGATCGCCTCTGCGCTCCGCCGGTGTGCGCACGTTCGCAAGGATCACGGCGAGCATGTCCTCGCGAATCGCTCCGCCGCGAGAGAGCAGCACGGGCGGAAGGATCAGTCCCTCCTGCACGAGCTCCGTCGCGCCCTGCGGCATGCTGCCGGGGCTCATCCCACCCACGTCGGCATGATGCGCACGCACGGCTGCGTAGCCGACGATGCGTCCATCGAGCTCCACGGCCTCGACGAGCGTGAGATCCGGCAGATGCGATCCGCCGCTGTACGGATCGTTGAGAATGAACACGTCACCCGGATGCGCCGCGCGCTCGCGCACGGCGCGTACCGCCTCCGGCATCGCACCCAGGTGCACGGGGATGTGCGCCGCCTGCGCCACCATGCGCCCCGCCGCATCGAACAGCGCAGCGGAGGCGTCGCGGCGCTCGCGGATGTTCGGGGAGAGCGAGCCGCGCACGAGCACACTTCCCATCTCCTCGGCGATCGCCGACCACGCGTGCCCCATGACCTCGAGCTCGAGATGATCTATCACGGTGCCGTTGTCGCCGATCATGCGTCGCGCTCGACGAGATATCCGCCGATCGGCAGTGCGCGCGCGGTCCAGCCATCGGCCACGAACATCGTGGCATCGGCGAGCGCAACGACCGCTGGGCCGCGAATCGACTCGTCCTCCGGATGCGCGGCCGAGAGCGCGGGCTCGCGCACCGCGCTCGACACGGCGATGCGCGCGCCGATGACCTCGATCTCCTGGTCCAGCGTGAAGCCCATGCGCTTCTCGTGCTCCGCACCGAAGCGCGCGATGAGCTGCGCGCCCTCGTCGCCGGGCGCGAACGGGATCTCGAGCTCGTGCCCCTGGCCGAGGTATCGTGCACGCAGCCAGCGTTGAGTGTCGCGCGGCGCGTGCGCATCGCGCGAGCGAGCTCCCGCGCGCGCCAGCAGCAGCGCGTCGAGCTCGCGGGTGTCCGCCGCCGTGAGCGCGTGCGCACGGCGCATCACGCTCGCGAGCGCATCGCGGCGCTCCGGCGCGATCGCGAGCCCGAGCGCGCTCAGCACTCCCGCGAACGGAGGCACGAGCACGGTGCGCGCGCCCAGATGATCCGCGAGCGCGCAGGCGTGGAGCGGCCCGCCGCCACCGAAGGCGACGAGCACACAGCGTCGCGGATCGACGCCTCGCTCGACACTCACGCGGCGGAGCGCGCGCGCCATCGCGGCATCGGCACCCTGCACCATCGCGCGCGCCGCACGCTCGGGCGTTACTCCGAGGGACGACGCGAGGCGCGTCACGGCGGCACGCGCCGACGCTGCATCGAGCGACACGACCCCGAGCGTGCGCGCGGTGAGCGTGCCGAGAACGATCTGCGCATCAGTGACGGTTGCCTCCGTGCCGCCGCGGCCGAACGCCGCCGGGCCGGGCGTCGCGCCCGCGCTGCGCGGTCCGAGGCGCAGCGCGCCGCCGTCGTCCACCCAGCCGATGCTGCCGCCGCCCGCGGACACCGTCTCCACCAGCACGCGCGGCAACGCGATCGGCACGCCCGCGATCTCGCCGCCACTCTCGATGAGTGGTGCGCCATCGAGCACGAGGCCGGCGTCCGCACTCGTGCCGCCAATGTCGATCGTGAGCGCATTCGTGAATCCCGCAAGACGCGCCACATACGCGGCGCCCGACACGCCGCCCGCCGGACCGGAGAGCGCGAGCGCCGCCGCGCTTTGTGCAGCTTCTTCCGCTCGGCGCATCCCTCCCGAAGAAGTCATCACCGAGAGCGCCGGGTAGCCGCCCGCCTCGAGCCGCTCCCCTAGATGTGACAGGTATCGGGCCACCCCGGGCCGCAGATACGACTCGGCCACCGTCGTCGCCGTGCGCTCGTACTCGCGGATTTCCGGCAGTACGTCGGATGAGCAGACGATCTGGGCATCGATGCCCGCGGCGCGCAGGCCCGCAGCGAGCGCGCGCTCGTGCGAGTCGTCGCGATAGGAGTGCAGCAGAGATATTGCGACGACGTCGGGTGCCTCTGCGCGAAGTGCCGTCACCGCACTCGCGATCGCGCCGGCGCCGAGCGCCTTCTCGATGCCATGGGGAGTGACACGCTCATCGATGGCGATGGTCCTTGCCGGCGGCACGAGCGGCGCGGGATGGTGACGCGTGAGATCGTACAGCGACGCGCGCTCCTGCCGGCGCAGCTCGAGCAGATCGCTCGCGCCCGCCGTTGCGCAGAGCGCCACACGTGCGCCATTGCGCTCGAGCAGCATGTTGGTGGCCACGGTGGTGCCGTGCACGAGGCGCGTGACCTCGCGGGGCTCGCTGCCCAGCGCACGAAGCACGGCGAGCACGCCCTCGCTTTGGTCGCTGGATGTCGTGAGCTGCTTTCGAGAATCGACGCTCCCCTCGCTCGAAACCGAGACGAGGTCGGTGAACGTGCCTCCGACGTCGATCCCGACCGAGCGCTCGATCACGCCGCGCGGCGTTTCATGCGCGCCCAGATCAGCCCCACGGTCGTCGCGAGCAGCGCCAGCGTGCCGAGCCAGTCTCCGATGCGAACGTAGAGCGTCATCACGTTGGTCGTCTGCACGTTGTAGACGCGAGAAGCGGGAACTTCGAGCTGCGTCTCGCCCTGAATGCGGCCGAGCGGGTCGATGTACGCCGAAATGCCGGTGTTTGCGGCGCGCACGATGCCCACGCGATTCTCGATCGCGCGCAGCGCCATGTGCGCCTCGTGCTGATACGGCGCGAGCGATCTTCCGAACCACGCATCGTTCGTGATGTTCACGATGAGATTCGCTCCCTCGCGGCGGAACTCGCGCGAGCGCTGCGGGAAGATCGATTCGTAGCAGATGAGCACCCCGAACTTCCCGAACGACACGGCGAACGGTTTGGTGTTCTGTCCTCGGCCGTAGCCGCCGAAATACTTGAGGCTCTTGAACCAGCGCGGGTTCACGAAGGGTACCCGCTCCACGATCGGCACGAGATACGATTTGCGATAGGGCGGCTGCGCGTTGAGCACGCCCATCGAGTCGACGAGCATCGCGGCATTGTAGTAGTCGTAATCGCCGGGGCCATGCCACTCGAGATCGAGCGTGCCGAACAGGATGGGCGTGCGCGAGCTGCGCGCCATGTTGCGCAGATCGGTGCTCCACTCGGGATGCTCCTCGATGAATCCCGGCAGCGACGCCTCCGGCCACAATATCAGCTTTGCATCGCGCGCCGCGAGGCGCTTGCGCGTGATCGCATCGAGAATGCCCTCGATGCGAGACTGATTCTCGGCCTGCCACTTCTCCTCCTGTGGAATGTTCGGCTGCACGATCGCGACCGGCGCGAGCGGGAGGAGCTGCGTCGTGCGCATGCGCCACGCGCCGTAGCCCGCGAGCGCCGCGACGATCGCGATCGCACCCGCGAGGCGCTTCGCGATCGCGGCGCGCTGGCCGCGCAGCAGCCATGCGTCTGCCATGAGCCCATTCACTGCGGCGATGCAGAACGAGAGCCCGCGCACACCCGACAGATCGGCCGCCTGCGCGAGCACCGGCGTGCGCGAGAGCGCGAGACCGAGCGGCAGCCACGGGAACGCGAGGTCGGACATGTAGTTGAGCACGACTTCGGACGCGACCCACACCACCGGCAGCAGCAGCGCGAGCGGCAGCTTCGTCGCGCGACGCAGCACGAACAGGCAGATCCCGGCCAAGGCGACAACGGGCGCGAGCACGAACAAGGCGGCGATGTAGCCGACGATCGCGAGCTTGGTGAAGATCAGCAGTGCAATCGCGATCCAGTAGAGATTGGCTGCGTAGCCGAGCATGCCGAACCAGAAGCCGAGTCGCGCGGCCGCGCGCCAGGAGCCGGCGCCGTCCGCGCGACGCGCGATGGCGACCGCGAAGGGCACGAGGCACAGAAACGCGGGAAGGATCAGCGGGTACGGCGGAAACGCGATCGCGAAGAGCAGCATCGAGCCCGCGACCGCCGCGTACTCGTCCGGTCGTGGGAAGTAGCCTCGGCGGATGATCACAGGCGGATCTCTTTCTCCTCGTCCGCGGACTTGTAGATGGCCTCCGCGATGCGATGCACGACCACCTGATCGCTCGGCGGCTCGTAGCTCGCCTCGTCGCGTACCACGGCAAGAAAGTGCGCGAGCTCCGCACGATAGGATTGCGTCACCGCGCTTTCACGAACCGCGGCGCCGCGCGGCGTCACATCGGCCGGTGTGGCGTTGAGCGCCTTCACGACCTTGAATGGCGCCAGCTGCGCGCTCCCCCGCGTCGCGAGCACATCGAACCACCAGCGATCCTCCTGCGAGGTCACCGACCAGTTGACGTCGATCATTATCGTCTTCCCCTGCTCGCACTCGACGAACGCCAGCATCGAGTCCTCGACGGTGCTCGCTCCGCGCCCGCGCTCCATGTGCGCGCTCACGCGCACGGGTTCCGGAAAATCCGCGAGCCAGAGCGCGAGATCGAGCATCGCGAATCCCTGCTCCATGAACGCGCCCCCTCCCGACTCCGCGCGGCGCAGCCGCCATCCCTCCGCGACGCGCTTCGTCTGATACGAGCCCGTGCGCACGCCGCTCAGCTTTCCGAGCTCGCCGCCTCGAAGGAACGCCGCGACGGCCTGCACGTCCGAACGAAAGCGATGATTGTTCGCGACCGCGACCTTGCGGTCGCTGCGCACCGCGGCGGCGAGAATGCGCTCTACTCCGCGAGCGTTGAGCGCGAGCGGGCGTTCGCACAGCACGTGAATGCCGGCCGCGAGGGCGCTCAGCACGTGCGGCTCGTGCAGATGGTTGGGCGTCGAGATCACGACTGCATCGAGCTCGTCGACCTCGAGCATCTCATCGATGTCGGTGAACACATCGGGCACGCCGAATCGTTCGGCGAGCGCACGCGCCTTCGGTCCGTCGTTGTCGCACAACGCAATGAGCTCGGCGCCTCGCAGCCGCGCGAGCATCGGAAGCTGCGCCACCTGCGCGATCGCGCCGACGCCTATCACACCGAGACGCAGGGCTGGCTTCATGGAGTGGACACCTTAGTGGTATTCGATCTGCTGAAATGAAACATCCCCCCGGCGCGCACGGTGCCGAAGCGGAGCGTGCCGAGCACGGTGTAGCGCGCCTCGAGGCCCACACTCACGCGATGGGTCGGAAGAAAGGCAACGCCCGCGATCGCGCTGATCCCCGCGCCGATGTTGTCGAGCGCGCTCTCGACGAACGTCCCCTGGATCAGCTTCGACTCCGCATTCACGATGTGAAGCCCGACACCGCCGCCCACGTACGGCTGCACCGCCGCACGCGTGTTGGTTGGTATGTAGCGCAGGTCGGCTTCCACCGAGATCGTGGACACCTTCACCCGGTCGAATTTGATGGAGTCCGCGGGATTCGAGAGCGACAGCTCCAGCTGCTGAATGAATTGCTCGACGACTTTGTCCGTGAAGCGGGAGCTCCAGAAGCTTCCGGAGAAGCCGACGCGCAGGTGCGGCGTGATCTCGCCGTAGTCCGCCTGAACCCCGTACGACTGCGTGCTCACGACGGTGCTGGGTGAAACAGGACCAACCACCCCGCCGAGGCCCTCGAGGCGCAGCTTGTCCAGATCGAGCCGCTGAAAAATATTCTGCGCGTGCGCGGGCGCGGCGACCGCCGTGAGCATGGCGACGACCGCGCACAGCAAACACAGTGAGACGTGGATCCTACCGATCGACCGCCGCAACCGTAGTCCCCGGGTAGTAGGTGCGCAGAATGCTTCGATAGTCCGCGCCAGCGCGCGCACGTCCGATCGCGCCCCATTGACACATCCCGACGCCATGGCCATTGCCATTTCCCCGAATCACGAGCGAGGAGATGGCACCGTCGGGATCCTGCCTGCTGTCCACCGAAAAGTAGGTGCTGTTGAGAATCTCGCCACCGGCGGAGCGAAGCACGAAGCGGATGTCGTTCTGCCGCAGCGAGAAGTGGCCGCGGGATGTGCCGATGCCGAGCGTGCGCACGCGCCCGGAAGGGGTGCGGCTCTCCACCTCGATCGAGCGAACGGTGCCGATGCCGCTCGAGGAGACGGCGGCGTAGCTTCGCAGATACTTGTCGAGCGCGCTGCGCAGCGACGACTGGTCGTACGTGCGGGTCCAGCGGAAGGTGGGCGACGGGTCGCAATAGTAGCGATCGTCGCTGCCGGGAATGCGATCACTCACCGCAACGAGATACGGCTCATCGCCCTCCTTCCACACTTCGCTCGCGGCCGAGGTGGAGCCGCCGCACGTGGAGTGGTAGGGCGCGTTGATGATGCGTCCGTTGTAGGTGAGCACCACGCGCGTCGTGCCCAGCACCGCGCGATCCGCCAGCGGCACCTCGGCGTCCGCGCCGCCGTAGACCTGGTCGAGCACCGTCGAGAGCATGTCGTACGGGCGTTCGCGCTCGCTCACGAGATGTGTGTACGCATAACTTCTCGCGGCCACGGCCTGCGCCTCGACGGCCGCGCGCTCGTCCTCCGTGCGATGCTGCCCGATCTCGAGCGGAACCACGCCTCGAAGGTAGTCTTCCATGTAGAGGCGATTGATCACGGTCACGCCGCCTGGCGCGGGGATCACGGCGACCTCGCCGCGATATCGCTTGCCGTTCACGGTCACGAATGATCCGCGCACGACCGGACGGGCGATGAACGGGGGCGGCCGAACGCCGGTGGGAGCGCCGTCGATGCGTGAGGCGCGTAACCCGCCGCTCTCGGGCTCGATGATCCACTGCTCGGCGCCATCGCCGTGCAGGAGCGTGCTCTCGCCATTGCTGTCGTACAGCTTCCATTCGCCAGTGGCGGACAAGTTCACGCGCGGAACGCCGGCCGCGAGCGCGATGCGCACCACCTGCGAGTTGTCGACCAGGCCGGGCTCCGCCGGGGCATTCACATCCTCGATCTTCTCGGGCGGCAGCGACTCGGGCGCCACGCGCGGGGGAATCGTGTCTCGCGCCGACGGCGGCGGTTCCTTCGCCGGAGTGCGCACGCGTCCGCCGCAGCCTGCGATCACCACCATCAACGCGGCGAGCGCGACTCTACGCACGCGCCTCGCGCATGGCATCGTCCAGGCGCTCGAGCGCCTCATCCACTTCCGCATCTCCGTGTGCCGCGGACATGAACGCGGCCTCGAACGGTGACGGCGCCACGTACACGCCCCGCTCGCGCGCTGCATGAAAGAAGCGGCGGAAGAGCGTGACGTCGCTTCCCTTCGCGTCGGCGAAGTTGCGCACGGGCTCGCGCCGGAAGAAGAAACCGAACATCGAGCCGGCATGCGCGGCCGAGAAGGGCACGTCGTGGCGCGCGGCGATCGCGATCAGCCCCGCCACGAGGCGAGCGGTGCGCGCTTCGATGCGAGTGTGCAATGCCGGTGTCAGTGCATGCAAAGTTGCGAGCCCTGCTGCCATCGCGAGTGGGTTCCCGGACAGTGTGCCCGCCTGGTATACAGATCCCTGCGGCGCGATCATCTCCATCAGGTCGCGGCGGCCGCCGTACGCGGCGAGCGGCAGGCCGCCGCCGATCACCTTGCCGAGCGTCGTGAGGTCCGCGGTCACACCGTAACGCTCGCGCGCGCCGCCCGGGGCGATCCGAAAGCCCGTCATCACCTCGTCGAAGATGAGAAGCGCGCCCGTCTCGGTGGCGATCGTGCGGAGCGCCTGGAGAAAACCCGGATCCGGTGGGACGAATCCCGAATTCCCGACGAGCGGCTCCACGATGATCGCCGCGAGCGAGCTGTCGCGCGCGATCGCGCGGACGGCGTCCGCATCGTTGAAAGGCGCGACGCGAGTCAGCGCCGCGACCGCATCCGGCACGCCGGGCGAGTTCGGAAGCCCGAGCGTCGCGACGCCCGAGCCCGCGCGCACGAGGAACGAGTCCGCGTGCCCGTGGTAGCAGCCATCGAACTTGAGAAACGCATCGCGACCCGTAGCCGCGCGCGCAAGGCGCAGCGCGCTCATCGTCGCCTCCGTGCCGCTCGAGACGAAGCGCACCATCTCGACGTGCGGCAGCCGCTCGGTGATCAGCTCCGCGAGATCGACCTCGAGCTCGGTCGTGATCCCGAAGCTCGTACCGCGTCGCATCGTGTCTTCCAGTGCATCGAGCACCGCAGGGGCGGCGTGTCCGAGCACGAGCGGCCCCCACGAGAGGACGAAGTCGAGATACTCCTTGTCGTCCACATCCCAGATGCGGGCGCCCTCTCCGCGAGCAACCACGAATGGCTCGCCGCCAACGCCGCCGAACGCGCGCACCGGGGAGCTGACGCCACCGGGCATGACGGCCCGCGCGCGGGAAACAATGCGAGCGGAGCGGCTGCTCACCGGCCGTAGCTGGCGGTGGTCGCCGCTGCCATCACGGGAAGCGAGCGCCCGACGCGCGCGAGGCGCGGAGTCGCCGCGGGAGAGTCGTGCACGTGCACAATTCGCGCGATGAAGTCGTAGTCGTCCACCACATCCTGGACGATCGCGTCGACGATCGAGCCCGGCGCCGCGTCGCCGTCGAAGCGCGAGATGCCGTCGATGTCGTCGGCCTGCCAGATCAGGCGGCCAACGGTCTCGCCCGAGACCTCATCCACACGATCGATGATCCCACGCACCCGCTGTCCGATGTGTCGCTCGTACCGCTCGGCCGTGATCGCGCGCTGCAATTCCGTGAGCCGCTCCAGGCGGTCGCGCTTCACGGGCATCGGGACGTCATCGTCGAGGAGCGCGCCGGCGGTGCCCTCCTGCGGCGAGTAGGTGAATGCACCCACGCGCTCGAAGCGAACCTCCTCGAGGAGGTCGCAGAGCTGCTCGAAGTCGCTCTCGGTCTCGCCCGGAAAGCCGACGATGAACGTCGTGCGCAGCGAGACCCCCGGCACACGCGCCCGAATGCGCGCGAGCAGCTTGTCGTAGGCGGCCCGCTGGCCGGGCCGGCGCATGCGGCGAAGCACGTCCGCCGAGGCGTGCTGGAGCGGCAAATCGACGTACTTGCACACCTTGTCGCACTCCGCCATCGCGTCGAGGACGTCGTCGGTGATCGTCGTCGGATAGAGATAGAGCAGCCGGATCCACTCGAGCCCGTCAATCTGATTCAGGCGTCGAAGGAGCGAGGCGAGGGCGCCGCGACGGCCGCGATCGACCCCGAAAAATGTCGTGTCCTGCGAAATCAGCAGCAGCTCGCGCACGCCCGCCGCCGCGAGCCGCTCGGCTTCGGTGACGACCGAGTCCTCGTCGCGACTCCGGTACTTCCCGCGCAGCGTCGGAA
>DASXQD010000475.1:0-4936 GCA_036493195.1 Gemmatimonadaceae bacterium
CGGCTCCCACCGAATTCTTCGACTCGGCAGGAACTTGTACAGCGCGAAGAACATCCCCGTGATGAACATCACCGCGAGGATGTTGCCGAACCAGTACTCGAGCCTGATGTGAAACGCTGATCCGATGCCCACCGTGGAGAGCGCGGTGAGCGCCTTGTTCGTGGCGATCTTGAGGTACGCGGAGAGTACGGCGTAGGCGACGAAGAGCACGGTCGAGAGCACGGTGATCTTGATGTCGAACAGCTTGCCCTTGATGAAGTCGAGCCCCTGCTCGATGTCGAACACCTCGCCGAGCACGGAGCGCAGCGTGCCGAAGAGGCGCGTGGAAAACCAGATGAAGGCGATCGCGCCGAAGAGTCCGACCGATCCACGCGCCTTGATGACGCCATCGAGTATCTGGCGCAGCTGTTGATCGTTTCCGCCCGCATGGGGCGGCATCAGATTCTCGATGAAGCTCCACACCGTGCTCGATGACTGCTCGGGCGACTCGTGGAGCAGGTAGCCGAGTCCGGAGAGCAGGAGCAGAATGAACGGGACGGCGGCGAGCAGGAGATTGAACGCAATGCCGCCGGCGAGGAACGAAATGTTGTCTTCGCCGGCGACGTCCCAGAGGCGGCGCGCGTAGTCCTTCACCGCCCACCACAGGCGATGAAGGGACGAGCGACCGCTCATCCGGTTAGGTGGTCAACCGGGAGTGGCTCAGCCAACGTTCGGTTCGCCGGACTCCGCATCGCGCGGCGCAGGCGGAGTGACGGGCGTTCGACGAGAGGAGGTGCGCGTCACATCCGCGCCCGCCTGGTACGCCGCCTTCGTTTCCGCGAGTCTCGCCTCGAGCTCCTCGCGTGCCTGCGCCGCCGCCTCACGTCCCGCGCGGATCGCCTCGGTCGCCTGGTGCTTCTTGAGATCGATCGCCTGGCGCGCCGAATCGATCGTCGTGCCCACGGACGCTCTCGCCCGCGAGTAGCGATCGGCCACGGTGTCCTGCAGATCGCCCGCGGCATCCTTCGCGGCATCCGACACCTGGCGCGCCTTGCGCTTGATATCGCGACGCGTCTCCACGCCGGATTGCGGCGCGAGCAGCAGTGCGATGCCGGCACCGATCATGGCACCGAGCAGGAAGGAGCCGGCTCCGCCGCCCTTCTCCTCGATCACGTAGTAGCGCTCGTCCTCATCTTCTTCGTGTCGCGACATACTCTATCCCTCGTAGTTACCGACGCCCTTTGGCTTTCCCTTTCGCTCGATCCGTTCCCTTCTCTTTCGCCGCAACGGCCTTCGCCGCGGGTTTCGTCGCTCCGTTCGACTCGGGCTTGCCCGCCCCGAGCAGCGAGCCGAGCTCACTGCGCACCTCGCTCTCCGAAATTCCCAGCGTGTGAGCCGTGCGCTCCACATCGCCGCCGGTCGAGGAAAAAGTACGCAGCAGCATCTGCCTTCTTGCTTCGGCAAGGGTCGCGCCCACCGTCAGTGTGACGGTTGCCTGACTGGCGTCGGCCTGCGCGCGGAGGCGACGCGGAATGATGTCCTGCGCGCCAATGCTCGTACCCTTGGCCATGATGACCGCACTCTCGATCGTGTTCTTGAGCTCGCGCACGTTCCCCGGCCAGGTGTGGCGCAGAATCCATTCGATCGCATCGTCCTCGAACGAAAGGATCTTCTTGTTGTTCTCGCGCGCGAAACGACTCAGGAATTCGGCGGCGAGAAGCTTGATGTCGCCAACGCGCTCGCGCAGCGGCGGCAGCTCGATCTCGACGACCGCGAGCCGGTAATAGAGATCCTCTCGCAGCTCATTCTCTTCGAGCGCGCGCTGCAGATTCTTGTTCGTCGCGGCGACCACGCGTATGTCGACGGGGATCTCCTTCTTGCCGCCCAGGCGCCGAACCGATCGCGACTCGAGCGCGCGCAGGAGCTTGACCTGGATGTCGGTGGCCATCTCGCCTACCTCGTCCAGGAAGAGCGTGCCGCCATCCGCCATCTCGAACGCGCCGGGCTTCTCGTTGGTCGAGCCGGTGAACGCACCTTTTTCATGTCCGAACAGCTCGTTCTCGAGAATGTCCTTGGGCAGCGCGGCGCAGTTGAGCGCGAGGAATGGCCCCTTCGCGCGATCGCTCTTGTGATGGATGGCGCGCGCCACAAGCTCCTTGCCGGTGCCGCTTTCGCCGAGGATGAGCACGGAGGCCGTGGACGGTGCAACCGCATCGAGGATGCTGTACACGGTGCGCATCGCCTCGGACTGTCCGGTGAGCTCGCCGTAGTGCGTGAGCGCCTGGAGCTCGCTCGTCAGGGCGCGATTCGCCTGTTTGAGCTCGAAGCTGTCGAGCGCCTTCTTGATCAGCGCCTTGAGCTCGCTCAGCTTCTCGGCGTTGAGCGGCTTCTCGATGAAATAGAACGCACCACCTTCCGTGACGGCATCGACGGCGGAGCGAATCGTTCCCTGACCCGAGATCACGATGCACTCGGTGGCCATCTCGCGCTGCCGGATCTCACGGAGCAGCGCGATCCCATCGATCTTCGGCATCTTGAGATCGGCGAGCACGACACCGAATGGCTCCGCCACGAGACGCTCGAGGGCGCGCTGGCCATCGGCTGCGATCTCGGTGTCGTAGCCTTCATCGCGAAGGATTGCGCTCAACCCTTCGGTTATCGCGCGCTCGTCGTCTGCGATCAGGATCTTTGCGGTCATGTTGCGGTCATGTGGCAGTCATGTATTCGAATCGACTCCAGCGCGCGCGAGCGCCGGCATCAGGAGAAGTGTTTCGTCTTCGTCGGAGTTGAGCCGAATGTCGTGCACCGCGGCGAGCTGTTCCATCTTGGTGGCAATCGGCCGTCCCGCGCCACCCACCAGCCGAACGGCGATCGAACCATCGGACTCGCTCACCCGTCCGGCGATGTCGAGATTGGCACCCACGGTCACATCGAGCGACTCTGCCACGAGTGCCCGAACGATGTCCGCGTCAACGGCTACAAACATATGTTCCGCTCCATACACCACATCCAGCGATCCGCCCCCTGCCGTCGCGATCGCGCCGTACAGCACCAGCAGCGGTCGCATGGCAATCCGCAAATCTACGGGGTTGGATAGGGGGCGCGCCAACGCCAGCAACGCGTCCACGAGAGGAATCGCGCGTTCGAGCTCGTTGGCAGCCGCCGTCGCGTAGGGCGCGAGCGTCGAAACCTCCGGACCCGGGCGTACGCTGCGCGATCGAACGACCTCGAGGTTCAGCGCAAGCCCATTGAGCGGGTTTTTCAGCTCGTGGGCCGCCCGGCCAGCCAGTCGGCCGAGGGCGCCGAGCCAGAGTGATGGCGCGGCGTCCACAGGCTCACTCGCCGGCGTCCGGATCGTCGGGCGCGGCCTCCACCGCGACCCCACCGGACGTGCGCCGCCGCTGCACCGGCGCCGCGACGAATCGCGTCACGGCCTCCGACGTGCCGCCGATCCGCAGCTGCTCGAAGAGGAAGCTGAACGTGCGGTCGTACGACTTCCCGATCCGCTCCCGCACATCCTCGGGCAGATCCCACAGCTCGCGCTTGAACGGTCCCAGCGCCTTCTTGCGGCTCTTGTAGTAGAACTGCTCGTCGGAGTCTCCCTTCTTGCGCTCATCCTTCGCGTTCTCGTCGAGCCACGCGTAGATCTTCGCGCGCAGCGCATCGGGGATCTGCTCGAACAGAATGTTCTGAAAGTTCGTCGCGAGATGAATCTCCGCCGTCTCGATGCGGGGGAAGTTGTCGAACGCGCTCTCCGGAAGCGTGGAGGCGCCATGCTGTACCGCTCCCGCCATTCCGTAGCTCTCGCGCGCGACCTTCGACAGCGCCTCGAGCGCCTCGAGGTCGAGCTTCACATCCGCAATCCCGCCATCGGGAAGCACGATGCCGCCGTGCGACGTTCCCGTCTGCACGGAAATCTTCGAGAGTCCCGTCGCCTGGGCCGCGCGCTTCTCGAGCGACGCGATGAAGCCGTTCATGAACGCGCGCAGCTCGGGGACGGTGCTGTTCTGCGTGCCGACCTCGCCGATCTCGCCGCCGATCGAGATCGTGACGCCATCCGGCTGGATCGAGCGAACGTACGCCGCGATCTCCGCCGCCGTCTCGTAATTGCGCTCCTGCTGCGCGTCGAGCGTGGGCAGCGAGATGTCGACGAGCGTCGACGTGTCGACATCGATGTTGTAGAAGCCCGCGGACACCGCCTCGAGCGCGAGCTGCTTCACCGCTGCGACCTCTCCGGTCGGATCGGCGGCGAACTTCTTGGCGTTCACCTGGAAGTGATCGCCCTGGATGAACACGGGTCCGCGGAATCCTTCCCGGAGCGCGGCGGCGAGCATCACCGTGACGTACTCGGATGGACGCTGCCCGGTGTAGGCGATCTCCGAGCGCGCGATCTCGAGAATGAAGGCGCCGGCGTGCATGCGCACGGCCGTGCGGAAGATGGCGCGCGCGGTGTCGTAGGCCATGCCGCGCACGTTCATCGCGGGGACCGTGAAGCCCTTCACCTCGCCGCGGCCCCGCGCCGCGTAGAGGTGGTGAATCGATGCGGGCCGAACGCCCACGGCCTGCGCCGTTTCCCAGATCATCCACTGCGCGTGATCCTTCGCCTGCCCCTCACCGAAGACCGCCTGGCGCACGAGCGCGTCCATTTTCGACGTGCGCAGCGCATCCTCGTTGCGCACCCTGAGACGCCCCTGATGCACTTCGATTTCGTCGCCGAAGACGGGCGCCGCTGTCGATCCCTGAGCTTGCATGCTCCTCCGATGTCGTCGTCTTCCTCTGCCCGTGCGGGGAAAGCGGAAGATGGCTGAAAGTCGCGAACCCCACTGCGAGGGGCAAGGGTCGCGCCGGGGTTTTACCCGATCTCCACCGTCAGATTGTCATAGGCCGGGAACAACCCCGGCGGCAATGCCGCTTCGAGCTTTGCGTGCAGGTTGTCGTGCGTCAGATGTGTGAAATA
>DASXQD010000476.1:0-2558 GCA_036493195.1 Gemmatimonadaceae bacterium
CGTCACCGCATTGTTGGCCAATGCAGAACTACCGTCAGCTCTCAGTCTGGCGCAAAGCCCACGCCGTGGCCTTGAATATCCATCGCACCGCCGAATCCGTCCCGCGCGGGAACAACGCCGGCGTTGGCAGTCAGATGGCGCGCGCCGCGGTTTCGATCGCGGCGAATATCGTGGAAGGAAGCAGCCGCGGGACCGATCAGGATTTCGCGAAATTCTTGCAGATCGCGATCGGCTCGGCCTCAGAGCTCGAATATCATCTTCATTTCGCCGCCGATGCGGGATTGATCGCACAGGAGGAGTTTGCGGCGCGAGGGGCTGAGTCGTCGAGGTGAGAAAGATGTTGATCGGGTTGAAAAAGAAGCTGCTGAGCTCGAAGCCGTGAACGACCCGCTGTGAGCCAATAACCATGAGCTGCTAGCGGTGAGAGACCGGCGACATGACGGCCGTGCGTGGCGATCCCCCGCGCAGATCGGTAAGCGTCGCCCGTCTCTCAAAGCTATCAGCTCACGGGTATCAGCTCACAGCGGGTCGTTCAAAGCTCTCAGCTCACAGCGAGTAGCCGCCTAGAACTGCAGCCCTTTCAGATAACCGTAATTCCGCCGCGCACTGCTCATCTCATCACTCGGACTCTCCTGCTCCACATAACACGGCTTCTTCTGTACCTCCGGGATCGCCGCGAGCAGCGCGCGCAGATTCATTCGCCCTGTGCCCAGCTCGGTATCGTGCGTCCCGTCCTGCACGACGTCCTTCACGTGAAAACTCCAATACCGATCGCGATGCTGGCGGATGTACTGCATCGGACTTCCCCCGCCGACTTCCATATTTCCAAAGTCGAGCTGGAGCCGCACACGTGAAGGATCAGTGCGTTCGATGAACAGGTCGTACGGCACGATGCCGTCGATTGGCTTCATGTGGTCCGGCTCATTGTGGAACATCAGCCAGAGCCCCTTCCGCCGCGCGAGATCGCCGGCCGAGTTGAACCGGTCCGCCCAGCGTTTCCATTCGTCGAGCGAGTGCGCCGTATCGTCCGGCAGGCTAGGCACGACCACGAACTGATGACCCACGGTTTTCGCGTCGTCCAGCAGCTTCTCCCATCCGTTCTGCAGCACCTCGGGCGCGATATGCCCTGACGGCGCCTTCAGCCCGAGCTGCTTGAGCGTGTCGTGCACCTGCTTCGGCGTTCGGCCGAAATTGTCGAAGCTCCAAAGCAGTTCCACGTCGTCGTAACCCGCGGTGCGCACGGCCGCGAGCGTCCCCTCGGGATCCTTCTTCATCGCGTTGCGCACGGAGTACAGCTCGAGCCCGATGCGCCAGAGATTGTCGCTCGGCGCAGCGATGCGTGGAAGGAGCGGCGCGGCGGCGAACGCGGTGCCGAGCGTCTGCACGAAATCCCGGCGTTTCATTTCTGTCCCGATATCGCGCTGAGGAGATCCTTCACGTTGTACACGTGACCCGCGCGGATGACGCCGCGGCGAGCAGAAATATGAGGGCGATCATCGCAATGCGCTCCAGGTGGCGGGGTCTTCCGCGCCGAGTACCCAGACCGAGTATCCGCGCAGATGGTATTTCGTGACGAGGGAGAGTTTGGTCAAGAAGGCGCGGCGGTCCTCGATCCAGATGTGCTGAAAGACATCGTGTTCGCTCCACGATGCGTGCAGCGCCTTCTGCACGTCGTCCCATTGTGGCGTGACGTTGCTCTTGCCGAGGATCTCGCGCGCGCGTTCATATGAGATGTCGTCGCCACGCATGCGCGAGCCGTTGATCGAATCGTAGGCGGGATACCACCAGTCGGAGTAGCCGGGAATTCCGAGGGAGATCTTGGAGGGTGAGACGCCGAGCGAGAGCGCGAAGCGGAGGCACTGCTCGATCCACGGGTAGCCGCCGACGGGGCCGTCGGGTGAGCCGCCCGTGTGCTGCGCGTACGTCATGTACGAGATGAAGTCGAGCGTGTCGGCGAGCGCCTTGTAGTCGTACACGGCGCGCCAGTTGTCGAAGATCCACTTGTGATAGCTCGTCGGGCCGGGGTCGTCGCTCGAGCGCGGGACGACCGCGGCGCTCAGCGTGCAGCCCGCGTGGTGGACGGAGTCGACGGATGCGCGCACGAACGCCGTCAGCGCGTCGCGGTCGCGGACGTGGACGTTCTCGATGTCGAACTGGATGCCGTCGAGATGCTGGTCGCGGCAGAGGCCGGCGAGGCTGTGCAGTGCACGAATGCGCGCGTCGGGATTCGTGAGCACGCGGTGGATCGACGGCTGGTCGAATCCCGGGTTCATCACGAGCGGCACGAGCTTCACGTGGCGCTCGTGCGCGGCGGCGATGATGCGCGGGTCGATGCTGCCCGCTATGATGCCGTTGCTGTCGAGCGAGAAAACCTGCGGGGAGACGATCGAGATCTGTGCGGCGTGCGCGAGAAAGTCCTGCGCGCTGGCTTCTCCGCGAGTGTACCAGAGGGCCTCGAGTTTCTGCGGAGCCAGATGTGACCCGGTACAGCCGACGGCCGAGATCGAGGCTGCGAGGATGAGGAGGGCGGCGACGCGGTTCACGTCACTAATATGGTT
>DASXQD010000477.1:0-2578 GCA_036493195.1 Gemmatimonadaceae bacterium
CGCGATGCAGGCCGCCCTGGGTGATACCTTGGTGCTCGAGCGTGAACTTGCGACGGGTGTTACGGCTCACCTCTACGTGGCAAGGGAGACGGCGCTCGGTCGGCGCGTGGTCCTGAAGCTCTTGCCGACAGAGCAGAGCAACACCGTCGACGCGACGCGTTTCCGTCGAGAGATCGAGCTTGCCGCGCAATTACCGCATCCGAACATCGTTCCGCTGCTCACCGCTGGCCAGGCGGCCGGTTGCGTGTATTACACGATGCCGCTCGTGGACGGAGAATCGCTGTATGCGCGGCTGCGTCGAGAAGGGAAGCTCCCGATCGCGGATGTGATCTCCATCGCGCGCGACATCGCGCGGGCTCTCGCGTTCGCCCATGAGCATGCCGTCATCCACCGCGACCTCAAGCCAGACAACATTCTTCTCGAGCGCGGCACGGCCATGCTTACCGATTTCGGGTTGGCGAAGGCGCTGATCGCGGGCACGTCAGCCACGGCCCACGGAACAGCGCCCGGCATCGCGGTGGGAACGCCGACTTATGTCTCGCCGGAACAAGGGGCCGGCGATCCACACGTCGACCACCGAGGAGATCTGTACTCGTTAGGCATCGTCGCCTACGAGATGCTCACCGGGAGGCCGCCGTTCAATCATCGGGCCCTCGTCGCACTCCTCGCCGCGCACCGTAACGACCCGCCACCGCCGATGGCGAACCTGCGTCCCGATATTCCTCCCTGGCTCGACGGTCTGGTGTTACAGCTTCTCGAGAAGCGTCCAGCAGACCGACCGCAGAGCGCGGAGGAAGTGCTTCGCCAGATCGAGGTCGCGACGGCGCTGTCGCCGGCCGAGCCTCTCCGATCTGCTTCACGGCGCACAGACGATCGCGCACATCCATTCGCTTATCGCTGGGCGCGGCGACTCGCCGGGCTGGCTCTCGTCTTTTCCGCTGGCGCCATTGCGGCCCATGATAAGCAACTCGCGCGCGCGCAGCGCACCGGAGCTGTGCGCGCCTCGCCCGCGCACGAGAATAGACTGGCCGTTCTCCCTTTCACGATTGTGGGGCGCGACTCAATTTCTCAGCTGGTCGCCGCCGGTCTTACCGCGGAGCTCACGACCAACCTCGATGCCATACAGGGCCTGCGGGTGGCATCGCGAACGTCCGTTATGGCTCTCCGTGCGCGCGGCCTACCGCCTTTGGAGATCGCGGATTCCTTGCGCGTCAGGCACGTGCTCGAGGGCACGGTGGAGCGGCTGGGTAACCGTTTGCTGATCACCGTGCAGCTCGTCGGCGGACGCCGCGGACTCGAACTCTGGTCCGCCACCTATGAGCGCCAAACGGCCAGCGGCCTCGCCGTGCAGCATGACGTAGCGGAGGAAATCACCCGAGCCGTTGCGCAACGCCTTTCCGGTACAGCGCGTCAGGCGACCGCCGCCTCCAACTGTGACGCGAGCGGAATGGTGAACGAGAAGCTGCTCCCCGTTCCGGGATTGCTCTCGACCGTCATCGTGCCGCCATGTGCGTCGACGATGCATTTAGCAATCGCTAATCCCAGACCGAAGCCGCCGCTCGCGTTGCGGTCCGCGCGCCAGAAGCGATCGAACACGTGAGGAAGATCCTGAGCGGAAATGCCGATCCCCGTGTCGGAGACGGTGAAGCGCACCGCATCATCAGCACGTGAAGCAGCGATGGTGATATGGCCGTCTGGCGGTGTGAAACGAATTGCGTTCGCACCGAGGTTCGAGAATACCCGGGCCAGCCGATCGCGATCTGCCAGGAGAGCGGGGAGGCTGGCTGCTAGATCCAGACTGAGTGTAATCCCTCGCCCCGACGCCGTTGCCTCCAGGGCGTCGAATGCGGTGCGCGCGAGTTCGTGTGGATCGCAAGCCGCTAATCGGAGCGCCAACCGGCCCCGATCCATCGTCGTGCCCTCGAGCAGCTCGGCCACGAGCTGATTCATCTGCATCGCCGCGTTCCGGGCGATCCCGAGATGCCTCCGAACAACCTGATGCGACTCGTCGTTGGGAAGCAGGTTCTCCAGCGTGAAGTCGAGTACAGTCTGCACGGCATTGAGCGGATTCCGAAGGTCGTGAGCGACGGTCGCGACGACCAGGTCTCGTGCCGGGACGAGATCATGAGCGCTCGATGCGCGACGATGGGCGCGTGAGCGAGGCATGACAGCTGGCGATGAAGGCGACAGCGCTTCACGGGAACGTGGCATCTCACAGGATCGCATGGGAAGCTCCACACAATGAGTGCAGCAGGTGCATCGACCAAGGACAACCGCACTGCGCGTACCTACACTCGCACTGCTCGGCCCTCTGCATCAGTCCCAGGAGGCGGACTCCGGGAATACCACGGACGGGGTATGGTTACCTGTTAAGCGCTTGCTGAATCCGCCCCACCACGCACAATGCCGCAGCACGGTCGCTGCGGCCGCTAAGATGCCGAAAGGGGTCGTACGAGCAGGGATGGGCGTTGACCGTACGTGAGTTGGCGCAGGAGCTCGAGCACCTCGTCCTTCAGCGTGGCGCCCTGCATTCCGTCGATGATGTTATGGGGGAGACGCAACGAGTCGGGTAACTCGA